>JBGOYP010000244.1:0-4370 GCA_041479785.1 Candidatus Aminicenantia bacterium
AAGAACGTTGGCTGACGGCTTGAGCTACCGCCGGGAAGGGCAGAGAAACATCCTCACCTTTATCTTCGACCGGCACGAAACGGCGCGCGGGGAACACGGGTCCGGGGAAACGACAAAAACGGCCGACGGGCTCAACCTTCCCTTGGCCGATATGAGGAAAGTCTCATTTCACAAGGGTGAGATTCTGTTTCGGTCGGGGGACGTCGCCGACAAGATGTATTACGTTGTCCGCGGGGTCATCCGCCTGGTCGAGATCGACAAGCTGGTGAACGTCGGCGGAGTGATCGGTGAAATGGGAATCCTCTCTCCTTTTCAGACCCGGATGGCCACCGCCGTTTGCGAAGAAGACCTGGACGTCTATGCGATCAGCAAGGACGACGTGATCAAGCTCTTCATTCAGGACTCGTCGCTGGCCTTTGACCTCGTCCAGCTTTGCATCAAGCGGTACACGGAAAACTTAAAGGCCGAGACCGAGGCCAAGGAACGGATGCTCAGTGAGTTGAGGATCGCCCACGACATCCAGGTCGGCATGTTGCCCCGCGTCTTCCCGCCCTTTCCCGACCGGACGGAATTCGAGATTTTTGCGACGATGGAACCGGCCAAAGAGGTCGGCGGCGATTTCTACGATTTTTTCCTCATCGATCAAAACCGCTTGGGTGTCGTGATCGGCGATGTCTCCGGGAAGGGGATTCCGGCCGCCCTCTTCATGGCTATCTGCAAGACGCTCTTGAAGACCGAAGCTCTCCGCGGCCTGCCGCCGGCGGACGTCCTCGACCGGGTCAACAGGATCCTCATTCCCGACAATGAAATGATGATGTTCGTGACCGTGTTCCTTGTCGTCCTGAATGTCAAGACGGGAGAGATCCAATACGCCGACGGTGGCCACCCCCCGCCTTTAATTTCGACGCCGTCGGGAGAGGTCCGGTTCCTTGAGGTTCCGACGGGGTCGATCTTAGGAGCCAGAGAGGATGTCCGGTTCGGAACGGCCGCCCGAACGATGACTCCGGGGGATATCATGCTTCTCTACTCGGACGGCGTGACCGAAGCCATGAACCGGGACCACGACTTATTCTCCGAAGTCCGGCTCAAAGGCCATCTCGTTCAAAGCCGCGAACGCGACCCTGTCGGGCTCGTTCCCGAAATCCGGGACCAGGTCCGGACGTTCGCCGGCGGCGCGGCTCAGTGGGACGATATTACGATAGTAGCCTTCAAATACAACGGCCCCGCGGACCCACCGGGGAGCGCGGCCTGACCCGCCTCCGGGAACGGCGTTTGGAATTATTTCATGCCCAGCATGTGCAGCTCCCAAAGGTCGCGGCTGCTCATGTGAAGAATGGGCCTGATGGCCAGCATCCCGATCGGGCCGATGCTGTTTTTCAAATAATCCAGTTCCTGGAATTTTTCCGAGACCCCGGGTTCGATCTTCGCTGGATAGCCGGACTCCTTCATCAACAGGATGCCCTTGGCGCTGATCGAAAGTTCCAGGTGGAGGCGCAGCAGGCAGAGCATGTCGGCGACGATCTCTCCGGGAAACTTCGCTTTCAGCGAGAGCAGGTATTTCCCGATCTTGGTCGTCGTGATCGCCCCCGAGTTGATGAGGCCCAGCAGCTCGACGTCGGAATCGAAACCGACATCCAGCCAGCTCCGCGTAGCTTTTTCGCTGTAAACAAAGATAGGGATGGTGACGAGCGGCAGGACGACGACGATGGCGGCCACCTGGATCGCGGGTTGGAGAAAAAAGTGATTGAAGGCCGAATGGAGACAATACGCCGCCGCCAAGCCCGGAAGCCAGAACCAGCCCATCGTTTTCCCCTTGCGGTCGGTTAGGCTCTTGGTGATGATCGCCAGGAGCGCCGTGGCCCCGCCCTGCATAATGGCCGTTCCGAATCCCCGAATCAGCCAGATGATCAACGTCGCCCCGGTGGCCGTATTCAGATAGTAGATATTTTCAATCAGGGCGAATCCCGTCCCCGTGGCGAACCCGAGGATCGCTCCGTCGACGAGAAATCCGATCCGGCAGGTGCGGAAGAAATAGAAAATGATGAGGGCTTTGAGAACCTCTTCGAGCAGGGGAGAGACGTAACGGGAATAGGACGAAAAAGGAATCCGCAAAACATCCATCATCCCCGAATTCAAAAAATAGCTTGAGACCGCGGCGGCCGCGCCCGCGCCGATGGCCAGCAACAGAATCCGAAAACGGACGAGCTTATAGCTGTCCAAAAAAATGAGCGTCACAAGAAAAACAGTCACCGGCAGAAGACTGATGAGCATGTTCAGGACGGTGGCCATCAACAAACCCCGTCCCCGTCGGCCGGCCGGACGATAGAAGGCATATTTACCATAAAAATATACGCTTCCATTGTATGATTTTTCGAAGGCCAGTCAAGCCGCCGGCAAGGAACGATGGTCCGACCTCGATCCGAATTGACAGAGATTCCGGACGAATGGTATCGTTACCGGGGAGACGACACGATGTCATCCAGGTCCCGCAAAAAGATAAAGAAACAGGCTCCTCCGCCCAAAAAAGCGTACGCCGTCTCCCTCGAGAACATCGTCTTCGGAGGGCTGATCCTCGCCTTGGGATTGTTATCCTGGAGCCAGGAACGGATGTACAAGAATGAAAGTACGCTCTGGCACGCGACAATTTCGAAAAACCCTAAAGCGTGGATCGCGTGTAACGAGCTTGGGAATTATTACGCGGACCGGGGCTATTTCGAGGACGCCATAAAATGGTATCTCAAGTGCTTAGAGATCAAGCCCGACCACGCCAAGGCGGCCAACAACCTGGCAAATATCTACGCGTCTCAAGGACGGTATGAGGCCGCCGTTACGGCATATCAGACATCGATTGCCTTGAATCCAGATTATTTTGACCCGTATTTCAATCTTGGCGAGCTGTATTTCTCGCAGCGCCGAATCGGCGACGCCGTCCAAGCTTATCAGGCCGCGGCGAAAATCAACCCGGACGATTTCGATGTCCATCATTCGCTCGGCGTCGCGTATATGTATCAAGGTTCCGTGGACGACGCGATCCGGGAATTTTTAGCGGCGTCGAGGATTAAGAACGACGTCGAAACCCATAAAACCCTCGCCGGCCTTTACGCCCAAAAAAAATTATGGGATGAGGCTCTCCTGGAATACGAGAAGGCCTTGAAGATCGACCCGGCCGATAGCACGATCCGCTTCAACAAAGGGCTGATTTTTTATAATTTGTTAAAATATCCGCAAGCCGTCGAGGAATGGGAAAAAGCGTTAATCCGGGACCCGGACAACCAAAAAATTAAAGACTATCTCCGGGATGCGAAGGACAAGATCAAGGCTTAACGCCATGGCCGTTCGAAGCTTTGCCCCCCACGATCACGTGCTGCGAAAGTCATCGACGGCGGCCGGCGCCCTGTTGATTCTCGGTATAATCGCCCTGGCGTATATCCCGGCCTTAAAAGCGGGGTTTGTCTGGGACGACGACTCCATGCTCACCGGGAACATCGTCCTTCAACCCGGCGGCCTCTATAGATCATGGTTCACGACGGAGCAGCTCAACTACTGGCCGGTCACCTGGACCAACTACCGGCTCGAACACGTCCTTTGGAAGGAAAATCCGACCGGATATCACGCCACAAATATCCTGATTCATGCCCTTTGCACATTGCTCCTTTGGCGCATCCTGGTCCGGCTGAAAATCCCCGTCGCCCTGCCTATCACGCTGATCTTCGCCGTCCATCCGGTCAATGTGGAATCGGTGGTCTGGGTGGCCCAGCGGAAAACGATCCTGTCCATGCTTTTTTTCCTGAGCTCCCTGGCTGCGTATCTCAAGTTCGACCGGACGAACAAACGCCGCTGGTATTGGATGTCGGTCGGATTATTCGTCCTGGCCGTGCTCAGCAAGGGGACGGTTGTCGCTTTGCCTGTGGTGATTCTGATGTGCGTCTGGTGGTTGCGGCGAACGATCAAACGCTCCGACGTGATCCGCAGCCTGCCTTTTTTTGCCGTATCGGCGGTCTCCAGCGTTCTCGAAATCTGGTTTCAGTATACCAAGGCTATCGGAGCGGATATCGTTCGCAGCGACAGTCTCCCCGCCCGGATAGCCGGGGCGGGGATGGCCGTGTGGTTTTATATTTACAAAGCGCTTTTGCCGGTCCACCTCGTCTTCATTTACCCGCGTTGGCAGATCGACCCCGCAAAGTGGTTTTCCTGGATCCCAGATCTCGCGTTATTGGCCGTATTTGGCTTGTGTTGGCGGTACCGCGCGAGCTGGGGGCGTCCCGTTTTATTCGCCCTGGGATATTTTATCGTCATGCTTGTCCCGATCCTGGGCTTTTTTAACACATATTTCATGAGATATTCTTTAGTCGCCGACCACTATCAATATG
>JBGOYP010000245.1:0-4351 GCA_041479785.1 Candidatus Aminicenantia bacterium
GGACGAGCCTGGAGGGAACGAAGCGACCATCAAAAGTTTAGCCCGCGGCGGCTCCATTTTCGAGGAGATTCGACGCTGATGTCTGAGCCTTTCTGAAGGCGAGTTCAGCGTCGCCGATGAAAATGGAGGGTCCGCCAGCGTCGAGAACTTTTGAAGGAGCGAGTCCCTTCAGGTTCGGCCCTTCCCGTGCGCTCACCGACAGGACCCCGTGACCCGATCGGCAGATTAAAAGTGTTTGACGGTTAAATTCTCATCTCCTTGCCAAACGGAAAAGCCGTTACTATAATGCTCAGCGTGTCCCGTAACTTTCGCCGTTCGCGGCAAAAGGAGGTCATCATGTCCCGCAAACCGATGATTCCCCATCTCGGATTCTTGGTCGTTCTCGGGTCACTCTGGGGCCTGAGTGAAGCCGGCCTCGGCTTGGCGCTCGAAAGCTGCGCCCGGCTCGTATCGGGTTCGATCATGACCGGTGTCGCGTTCTTCTTCATTGCCGCGGCCTGGGCGCGGACGAAGCGGGCCGTCGGACCGGCGCTCGTCGTCGGCCTCGCCCTCGTCTTCAAGCTCGCCGACGCGGCGCTCCTCGGCCTTCCCATCCGCCACGGCGCGATCGCGAATCCGATGTTCGCCTTCGTCACCGAAGGCCTCGCCTTCCTGGTCATCACCCCCTTCCTGGCCGAAGCCTGGAAAGGGAAAACGGCCGGCCGGGCCTTTCTGGGCGGGACATCGGCGCTCTTCGCCGTCAACCTGTTTCCGCTCGTCAAGTTCGCGACCGGCATCCCCGCCTGCGTGGCTCCGGGTTCGACGACCCCGTTATCTCTCTATTACGCACCCATCGCGGTCGGTGCGGCTCTCCTGACAGTTCCGCTCGGCTATCTCGTCGCGGCGAAAGCCGGGATCTTCGAATCGAAGGCCGCCGCGGTACCGAAAGCCCGGTTCTGGCGCTGGCTCGCGCCGACGGCCGCCGGCGCCTTCTGCCTCACTCTTCAAGCACTGATCCGACTCCTCTGACGAGGCCGGACATGAACGACGTTAAGAACAGGAAAAAGCGGATCGTGACGCGCCGCGCCTTTCTCCAGACGGTCGGCGGCGGCGCGGCCGGAGCGAGCGTCGCGTCTCGCCTCCTGGGCAAGGAGCCGCGGTCCTCGCAAGCGGGTCCGGGCGAGATGGACGTGTTCTCGCGTAAAAGAATCGTCCTGACCGTCAATGGAAAAAAGCATTCGCTCGAGGTCGCGCCGAACGAGACCCTGCTCGCCGTGCTCCGCGAGCGGCTGCGGCTTACCGGAACGAAACGCGTCTGCAACCGGGGCGAATGCGGCGCCTGCACCGTCCACCTCAACGGCAAAACGGTCTACGCCTGTCACACCCTCGCCATCCAGGCCGACGGGGCCGACGTGTCGACGATCGAAAGCCTCGCCGCGGGCGACAAGCTCCATCCCGTGCAGCAGGCGTTCATCGACAAGGATGGCTATCAATGCGGTTTCTGCACGCCCGGCTTCATCATGGCCTCGGTCGCGCTGCTCAAAAAATCGGCGCAACCCACGCTCGACGACATCAAGGCCGGCCTGTCCGGGAACCTCTGCCGCTGCGGCAATTACCAGAAGATCTTCGCCGCCGTCGCCGCCGCCGCGGACGATATGAGGAGGGGTTGAGATGTCCAAACGACAGATGATCGAAGACCCCTATGCCGAATACTGGGCCCAAGCGAACCCCCAGGGGAATCCGGCCGCGGCGCCGAAGCCGGCGCTATCAACGCCCGGAGAGTTCAAGCACATAGGCGCGGCGACGCCGCGGGTCGACGGCCGGATGATCGTCACCGGCCAAGCCCGCTACACGCACGACCTTTTCTTCGACGACATGCTCATCGGCGCGATCCTCCGCTCTCCGTATGCCTGCGCCGATGTGGTCTCGATCGACCTCGGCCCGGCCTTGGCCCTCCCCGGCGTCAAGGCCGCGCTGAAGCTCAAGGAAGGTCGCGTCCGCTGGGCGGGCGAGCAGATCGCCGCCGTCGCCGCCGTGGACGAAGCGACGGCCGAGGAAGCGCTCGGCCTGATAAAAGTCGAATACAAGGTTCTGCCGCACGTCATGACCGAAGAGGCGTCCAGGGCCGCCGGAGCGCCGCAGGTCCAGGAGCAGCAGGCCAACGTCATCAAATCCAACGACTACAGCCGGGGCGACATCGCTAAAGGGTTCCAAGAGGCCGAGGTCGTCCTCGAGCGGACGTACCGGACGTCTTGGGAGGTCCATCATCCCGCCGAAACGCACTCCAGCGTCGCCTCCTGGGAAGGCGATGACCTCACGGTCTGGGATTCGACCCAGGCCGTCCAGGGAGTCCGGGACGGGCTAGCCCGCTCGCTCGGGATCCCGGCGGGCCGCGTCCGAGTCATCAAGCACTACATGGGCGGCGGATTCGGCAGCAAGCTCGGCGTGAACGACTATACGGTCGTCGCCGCCCGGCTGGCGCGCGAAACGGGCCGGCCGGTCAAGGTCGTTCTCACCCGGCGCGAAAACGCGTTCTGCGTCGGATACCGGCCTTCGATGCACAATACGGTCAAAGCCGGGGCCAAAAAGGACGGGACGCTCACCGCGCTCCAGATGACCAATTACAATTGCGGCGGGACGGGCCGGGGCGACCGGTGTTCCGAGCCGCTGGTTGAAGTCTACAAGTGCCCCAACGTCAAGGTCGAGGAGTATTCGGTCTTCGTCAACACCTGCCCCTCGCGGGCGACGCGCGCTCCCGGCCACACCCAGGGGACGCTCGCCTTGGAAGGCCTCATGGAGGAGCTCGCGGCCAAACTCGGCCTAGACCCGCTCGAACTTCGTCGTAAGAACTATTCCGGGAAAGAACGGGGAGACACCGGAACGGCCGCCTATTCATTAAAAGCCCTGGAGCAATGCTACAAGCTGGGGGCGGAAAAGATCGGTTGGGAGCGCCGGAACAAAAAGCCGGGCGCGGGCGCCGGCCGGTTCCGGACGGGCATCGGCATGGCCAGCCAGATCTGGCCGGGTGCCGGAGTGCCCGGAACGCGCGCCGATTTGAAAATCTATTCGGACGGCAGCGTCGAAGTCGAGTGCGGAACGCAGGACATCGGCACGGGGACGCGGACGCATATTGCGGTCGTCGCCGCCGAAACGCTGGGCCTGGAGCCAAAGGACATCTCGGTTGAAATCGGGAACTCCGACCTCCCCTGGGCTCCCAATTCGGGCGGAAGCCTGACCGCGCCGTCGGTCGCGCCGGCCGTCCGCGACGCGGCCCTCAAGGCCGCCGAATTCCTTAAGAGTCTGGCGGCCAAAAAGCTCAACGTCGCCCCCGCCGAGGTCGTTCTCGAAAACAAGAAAGTCGGCCCCAAGTCCGACCCGTCGAAAGGCCTCGAAATCCGTGAGCTGGCCCGCACCTTCCCGCGGCCCATGGTCTTCCACGGCGAGCGAGCCGACAATACCCCCGGTTTTGCGTATCAAACGTTCGGCGCGCAATTCGCCGAGGTCGAGGTCGACACCGAGACCGGAAAGATCCGGGTCAAGAAAGTCGTCGCGGCCCACGACATCGGCCGCGTCCTCAACCGCTTGACGGCCGAAAGCCAGGTCGTCGGCGGCGTGACCCAGGGATTGAGCGCGGCGCTGTTCGAGGAGAAGGTCATGGACGAGGCGACCGGAACCATGGTCAACCCGAACCTCCACGATTACAAGATCGCGACGGTTCGGGACATTCCGGAGATCGTCCCTGTCTTCCCCGACGTCCCCGACGAACGCCTGAACAACCTCGGCAACAAGGGATTGGGCGAGCCGCCGCGAATCCCGGCGTCGGCCGCGATCGCCAACGCCGTCTTCAACGCCGTCGGCGTTCACGTCCGCGAAATTCCCATGACGCCGTCCCGCGTCCTCGCCGCCTTGAAGAAAAAGGAGGGCGTGTGATGAACGACTTCAAATACGGCCGGCCCGCGTCGCTTGAACAGGCCGCCGCCTTCCTCGCCCGGGGCTCGGCGAACGCTTTCTTGATGGGTGGGGGGACGGACCTTCTGGGGGAAATAAAAGACGGAATTATTAAGCCCGAGGTGGTCATCGACCTCAGGACGATCCCCGGCCTCGCGTACATCAAAAAGGATAAGGACGCGCTCGCGATCGGAGCCCTCACCACGCTGGCCGATATCGCGTCCGACCCGATGATCGCGGGCGAGTACCGCGTCCTCCACGAAGCGGCGAACGCGGCCGCCTCGCCCCAACTGCGGAACATGGGCACGGTCGGCGGCAACCTCTGCCAGCGGCCGCGCTGCTGGTATTACCGGAACGCCGAAACGGTGTGCAATAAAAAAGGCGGAACGCAATGCTTCGCCGAAAAAGGCCGGAATAAGTATCA
>JBGOYP010000246.1:0-4331 GCA_041479785.1 Candidatus Aminicenantia bacterium
CTGCATCGCAACGGTTATGCCGGGATGCAGCGCTATGCGGCGTTCCTTTGGTCGGGGGACGTCCGGTCGCGCTGGGAAACACTCCGGACCCACATCCCGGTTGCGGTTAACACCGGCCTCTCGGGCATCCCCTACTGGGGAACCGATATCGGCGGGTTCATCCCCACGGCCGAATATACGGGCGAGCTCCACGTCCGCTGGTTCCAATTCGGCGCGTTCTGCCCGTTGTTCCGGGCCCACGGCCGGCATTGGCACCTCCGCCTGCCCTGGGGCTGGGACGGCGGAGACGGCGGTCCGAAAGAAACGAACACGTGGAGCGCCGACCCTGAGGAGCTTAAGAATCCGCGGGTCGAGGCGATCCTCAGAAAATACCTCGAGCTTCGTTATCGCTTACTCCCATACACCTACTCAGCCGTGCGGGAGTGCTGCCTGACCGGGCTGCCAATCGTACGGGCGCTCTGGATTCATTATCCGGACGATCCCGTCGCGGTTGCGCGGGGAGATCAATATTTGTGGGGGCGGGATCTTCTTATAGCGCCCGTCGTCGAAAAAGGGGCGACGGCCCGCCGTCTGTATCTGCCGCGCGGGAGCTGGTTCGACTTTTGGACCGAAGAGTGTCTCGACGGCGGCCGCGAGATCGAGCGCAAGGTGGACCTGGAAACGATGCCGATATATGTGCGGGCGGGCGCGATAGTGGCGCTCGGTCCGGTTAGGCAATACGTCGACGAGCCGGTTGAAGGGCCGCTGACGCTGGTGATTTATCCGGGTGCCGATGGCAGGGGCGCGCTTTATGAGGATGACGGCCGGACGTTCGCCTATCGGAAGGGCGAATGGATGCAGATCGAAATGGGCTGGAAGGACGCCGAGCGTATCCTGACGCTGAGCCTAGGAGCGGGTTCCCGGATGCGGCCGCCGGCCAAGCGGACGATCGACGTCCGGCTCGCCGGTCAAAAGACCACGCGGACGCTCGTTTTCGACGGACGCCCGCTGAAGATCCGGCTGTGATTTGAAGTTATAAAACCGAGCTGCGTTACCTAATTCATTACCCATATTGACTTGAGAATAATTGTCGCGCTTGTCGTCCGTTATGATGGATGTAATTTTGGAACTTGACCGGACGCTAAAATGGTGGCATAATGAAACCATATTGGAACCATAGTGAGGGCAACATGGCCATTAACGTCACGGTCAAAAACATCCCCCCCGATCTCCACAAGGACCTCAAGGCAAGCGCCGCCAGGCATCGACGGAGCCTGAACAGGGAGATCATCGCCCTTCTCGAGGATCACCTGAAGCCTCGAAAACGCGCGCCGGAGGAGGTGTTGGCGGCGGTAGGCGTCCTCCACGATAGGCTAAAAGGCGTTTGGCTTACGGACGAAATGATAGATCAAGCCAAGAAGGAAGGTCGTCATTGATCGTCGCCGACGCCAATATCGTCGCCGGGTTGTTGATGCCGGGAGACGACTTCTCCGCAGCTGCGAATGTGTACGACAAAGACCCGGAGTGGGCGGCTCCCCTGATTCTCCGAAGTGAGTTGCGAAACATTCTAGCAACGTTACTTAGGAATCGGAGAATCGACATCGATTCCGCGATCCTCATCATGGAAGAATCGGAACGGCTGCTTGACGGGAACGAATTCGCGGTAGCCTCAACCGATGTATTGACTCTTTCAAGCCGGAGCGGCTGTTCGGCCTATGATTGCGAATACGTCTCCTTGGCCGGAATGCTGAGAATCCCGCTGGTGACGCGGGACCGGAAAATCCTGGCCGCTTTTCCCGAGATCGCCACCGATCCGGACACATTCATAAGGTAATTTGACTGATCGCGTATGATATTTTCCTGCATTATTTCGGTGACAGATAATCCAATCACTAAACTCGAAACGCTCGAATCGTAGCGCAGTCGACTTTCGCCGAAATAATTTAGTGGTTGAGTTATCTGTCACCGAAATTCACAATTTCTCTATTATTTTCAGCGCGGTTTCGGCGGCCCTTCGGACCATGTCCCGATAGGACGGAACGGCCGCGGCCTGCTTGAGAAACGGAACAGCCGAGGGATCGCCCGCTTTGCCGATCGCCGTTAGGGCTTCGGCCTGGACCCGGTAGCTTCCGTCCTTTTGGAAAAGGTTCTTATAGAAATCGAGGAGCGTTCGGTCCTTGAGATCGCCCAGGGCGGCGAGGGCCGCGGCCCGGACTTGAGAATCCTGGTCATGGCAGGCCTTTTTGAAGACGGCCGGGCCGTTTTTGGAATGAAGGCGGGCCAAGGCCTCGAGAGAGCTTTTGCGGACCGCCCAGAACGGATCGGTCTGGAGGCTCGCGGCGAGAGCGGCGGCGGTTTGGGGATCGTCCTTGAAGGCCGGGAGCGCGGCGGCCGCGTCCATCCGTCCGATCACGTCGTCGTGTTTGAGTTGATAGAGGAGCTCGTCGCGGTCCTTCGGAAAGGCGATTTCTTTAATGAGGACGTTATCCTCGTCGAACCGGACGAGGAGGGGCTTTGATTCGAGCGGGAACTCGAACGTCTCCTCGCGCTCCTTGATCCAGACCTTCCGGATGTCCGTCTTCCCGGGAGCGACGAGCTTGATGGACACGGGAACCCGGAACACGGGCACGCCCTTCGAAAAATCCTGGACCTGGGCGACCTTGAACCGGACGATTTTAGCGGCCGCGTCCCATTCGCTCTTGACCTCGAAGACCGGATGGCCGGGCTTGTAGAGCCACTGGTCGAAAAACCAGTCGAGGTTTTGGCCGGTGACGGTCTTGACCGAACGGATGAAGTCGGCCGTGTCGACCGCGTCGAAGGCGTAACGGTGGAGGAAATGGCTGAGCGTCTTGAAGAACGGCTCATCGCCGACGAGGGAGCGGAGCATATGCAGGACGCGGGCCCCCTTGGGGTAGGTGTGGGAGTCGAACATGTCGTCGGGCGTGTCGTAGCGGTCGGAGACGATCGGGCGGATGTAGCGCGTCTTGGCCTCCCGGAGGTAGGCGTTCAGCTTGTTCTGGAGGTTGACCGCGCCCTCGTCGTCGCCTTTTTCGTAGCGATGGTAGAGGTAGTCCGAATATGTCCCGAAGCTTTCGTTGAGCCAGGTGTGGGCCCAGCTGCGGAGGGTGATGAGGTCTCCCCACCACTGGTGGGCCAGCTCGTGGGAGACGATGCCGATGGCCGGGAAATCCGGCTCGCCCTTCTCGTCGACCATGATCCGGTGAGTCATGGCCGTGGCCGACGTGCTCTCGGCTCCCCCGCCGGAGGGAACCGAGACCTGGTCGTATTTTTGCCAGGGATAATCGTAGCCGAAAATGCGGTTGAAAAACTCGATCATTTTGGGGGTCTTGCCGTAGGTCGGCTTGACCTTCGCCTCGTCCCGGGGATAGACCCAGTAATTCACGGGCAGGGTCTTGTAGGAATCCCGGACGACGACGTAGGGAGCGGCCGCAAGAAAAATGAGATACGTCGAATGGGGGAGGTCCTGGAACCAGTGATAGGTCACCGTGCCGGTGGATTTATCCTCAATGGCGCTGACGAGACGGCCGTTGGCGGCCACCTTGAGCCCAGACTTGACCGTGGCGATGATTTCGTTCGTGACCTTGTCGTTCGGGTAGTCATAACAGGGAAACCAGTGGTGGACGTTTTCGGGGAAAGAGTCGGAGAACACGAGTTGGGGATTGTCGGCGGTTTCGGGCATGAATCGTAGCCCTATCTTCGGATCCCGGCCGTTATAGAAGCAGGTGAACGAAAATTCCTCGCCGAATTTGAAGGGGCGAGGCAGATGGACAGTTAGGGCGGTGGCCGTTTGGGCGAAGGTGAGGGGGCGGCCGTCGGCGCTGAAAACGGAGGTCACCGTGAATTCCTCGGCGTCGAGGACGCAGGTATCGAGGTTTTCGCGGAGCGAGAAGGCGGTGATCGTCGTGGCGCCTTCGAACGCTTTTTGGTCGAGATAGAGCTTGATCTTGATCAGGTAGTGAAGCGCGTCGTAGGATCGGCTGCGCTCGGATTGAAGCGTTTTTTTCGACCAATCCACGGTTTGGGCGGAAGAAGGCGGAGAAAGCGCCAGGATCAGAGTCAGGACCAGGGTAGCGACGGGGATGGCGATGAGGGATGGTTTTTTCATGATCTCACTTCTTTCCGCGCTTTAAGCGCGTCTCGCCGACAATATTCCCCCAAAAAACCCACTCATCACGCTTCTGTATCGGCCCTAAACGGATTGGGCAGGTTGAAAGCTGACCTGCGCCCGCTCAATTTACCACCTCTGAAGCGAGATTTTCAAGCTGTCAAGGGTCGAGCCTTCGGCTCGCCACTCACCCGTGGCCTATATACACTGGCGAGTACGGCGGAAA
>JBGOYP010000247.1:0-4319 GCA_041479785.1 Candidatus Aminicenantia bacterium
GATTCGGTCTTTCTCAGTTGCTCCATCTTTCCGCTGCCGTCCGCCGCCGCCCACCAGATTTCCGCAGGACTCGTTTTCGACCAGGAGAAGGCCACCCGTTTCCCGTCCTGCGTCCAGACTGGAGCCCCCCAGGGCTGGCCATCCGACGTCAACCTGGTCACCGTTCTTCGCTGGATATCGTAGAGCCCTTCGCTGCGGTTGAGTCCCTGAGTAGTGAACGCCAATTGCCGGCCGTCGGGCGACAGGTGTATCGCCATCACGGGTCTTGCACCGAACGCCGTCCATTTCTCGGCCCGGCCGCTGCGATCGACCCAGTAGAGATCAGCGACCGGCTCCGGGAAAATCCCTCCGGAGACGGAAATCAGCGCCCCGGATTCGGACACGCTGTATTGCCCGGCGCCGGAGTTCATGCCGGGCATGGAAGAGTTGAACGCCTGCATGAGCCCCGCGTTGACCGTCACGGCAGGTCCCGTGGTTTCCAATCGATCTAGACTGAAAGGCGCTGCCATCAACGTGCCTCTCCGCACAAAGATCAAATGCCCCGTTGATACGTACCGTGCATCGGTCCCGTCTTCAATAAGGACCTTTCGCTTTCCTGTTTCGAGCGACAACCATTCAATCCGCGCCTCAACACCGAACTGGGAGGGCATCACGGTAAACATCAGCGCCTTCCCACCCGGAAGGAGGTGCGGCAGACGGTGCGTCGCTTCCTTACTGACATCGACAGTCGTCAGGTTCTCCGGCGTGCCGCCGGCTGCCGACACGTATCCCAGGCCTGATCCCAATGTGCCGAAGATGATTCTCCCATCCGATCCCCAACAGATTCCGACGGTATCAGCCCCGAGATCGCAAATCGAGCTGGGCACTCCACCCTTCACCGCCACCTTGTGCAGTTTCCCCTTGGCCCAGAACCCAATCCACTGGCCGTCGGGAGAGAAGAACGGCATGCATGGCTCCTCGGTGCCGGGGATCACGGTCGATACCTCGCGGTCCAGGGGACGCCTGAAGAGCATCGCCTTCGCCATGGTCCCATCCGGGCTCGCGCTGAACACGAGGGAGTTGCCGTCGGGAGCTAGTGCCATCTCCGTTCGGAAAGGGCCAAGCGGCATTCTAGTCAACTGCCAGCCCGGCGGAAGACGGATCACTTCAGGAACAGCCGCCGCAGGCTTCGTCTGATCCAGGCCTGCCGGAGCGCCGCTCAGCGCCGTCGCATTCGCTGCGAATGTCAGCCAAAGAACCAGAACCGCCAGAAACGCCGTGAGAATTTTCTTCCTGTTCATGTCTGCTCCTTGTTGTTTAAAAAATCGCTTTTTCCGCGATAGGGAGGATTCCCGCTCCGGGCGGAGCGAAGATTTCGTAAGGGCCACGCCGCGGGCCGATGGCAAGCATTCCTTCCTGAGCGCGGCCGTCCAGTTCAGGACGGGCGCGAGCGGCGACTCCACTCTGGAATTTCCAAGAGTCTGTTCGGGCATGAGACTCCTTCGATCCGCCGATTGGATCCGGGACCTCAATTGTGGTGCTTCGGATAATGAGGAGTATATACGAAGAGCTCTATTCTTACAACTCCTATCGGAATAATTGTGTTTTCCCGGGAGAATGTCCCGACGATGTCATTAATGGGCTTTGCCCCGGGAGACAATGATTATGACAGTCGGCGCTACTTCCCCGTGGGACCGAGGCGTGCGAAACCGTCTTGCCGATCCCGCCGAACGGGTCGGCAAATACATGATCAGGACGGTGTTGTCGTTGGAGAGGCTCGCGTTTTTAGAGCCCGCGGGCAAGGTCGGTTATCGATATGGCCAGGACGCGGCCGGTCTTGAAACGATGGATTATATGGAGTTCATCGCCCGAGTGACTTCGCACATCCCCGACAGCCTTCATCACCGATTATGCCGCCGTGGACCGCATCATCGAGCACCTCAATCTGACATTTGTCGCGGAGAAGCCGCCGCCGTCGCATGTCTTGGAGCAGGTCGCCTTGATGGCGGCCGAGGAGCGGGCAATGTTGACATCCATCCACGGCCGGAATTATCCTTTTCACATGAAGTGCAGTCTCGATTCTGAGCTTAATGGGAGCTTTAAAAAAAAGGGCGGCTCCCCTTTCGGAGAGCCGCCCATAAATTAGGGCTTTTCGGCTCTACTTCTTCCTGATATTGATCGAGCCGCTGAACGTCTTGAGCCGGAGCGACGCGCCGCCGTTGTTCACCACGCCCCGGATCTCCTTGCTAGATACGGTCCCCTGCATGGTAATGGCAAAATCCGAATTGACGTGGCCGCTGAAGCTTTGAGCTTCGAGATCGAACGCCGCGGAGGCCGGCAAGGTCACGTCCACGCCGCCGCTGAACGCTTCGAAATTGTACTTTCCGCCGGCCAAGATCTCGCCGTCATAGCTGATCCGTCCGCTGGTCAAATGCGCCCGGACGGATTTCGCTCCCGAAATGTCGCTGAGCGTGATGCGCCCGCTTGTGGTCTCGACGTCGACGCTGCCTTTAACTTTCGTCGCCTCGATGCTTCCCGAAATGCCTTTGACATCGACGTCCCCGGCCACGTCCTGGATCATGATCCGCCCGCTCGTGACTTTGCAGTCCACGCCGCCGCCGACCTGGACGACTGTGAGGTTCCCGCTGGTGACGTTTCCTTCGAACGCGCCGCCGATGCCGTTGGCATTAACGCTCCCGCTTATGTTCCGAACTTTGATCGACGCGACGGCCGGGATCGTAAGCTCATAGTTCACCGATACGTTGATGTTCCGGCTGCTCTCGGGATATTTCGTTTCGACCTGGAGAATGTTCCCGGATTTGGTGACCTCGATTTTAACGAGGGCCGCGTTTTCCTTGGCTTTATCGAGAGAGCTCGCGTTTGCGACTTTCGTCGCCTCGATAAGAACTTCGTCCTTCGCCCAGCTCTTCACGGCGATCGACCCTGAAATATTGGTAATCGTCACCCGGCCGTCTTTCGCCAAGGCCTCGGTTTTCGAAAACTTCTCCTCGAACTTCTCATTGGCCCAAGCGCTGCCGGCCGCGAGGCCGAATACCGAAGCCAGCGCCAACCCAATGACCACCCCTCTCATGATTCCGTGTCGTCTCATGGTCCGCCTCCTTATCTTCCTTGTTGTCATATTTTCGTATCCGCTTTTAATGCGGGAGACATTTTTTTCTTGACGTCGATCAGGTTGTCGAGAATCGCGACCTTATTTTCATACGCATCGAGGAGGAACAGCCTCGTCTCGACGTCGTTCGGATTCCGGGTCACGGCGGTCCGGCAGTCTTGGATGACGGCGTCGATATCTTTGAGATTCTGCGCGAACATGGCCGCTACCTGCGGGTCGAATCCGTTCTTCTCGGAGCCGATGGCCTCTCCCAACGATTTGATCGCGAGCCGGTAATAGTTCTCCGCTTCCTTAAGTTTCGCCACGGCGAACCGTTCGTCGCCGTCCGGTCCGGCCGCGGCCCGCCAAGGACGGATCCCGACCGCAATCCCGCCGCCGATGACAAGCAACAGGGCCGCCGCCCAGACCCATCGGGGCCGCGCCGCCGCAAAAATATAAAGCCATCTCGGCCGGAACGCCGGCCGGCCTTCGGGCGCTCGGCGGGCCTTACGCACATCTTCGACGATCGCCGTCCAGACGCGTCCGGACGGCTCCCTCTTCGGAAGACGCCGGGCGTCTTCGAGAAGTCCTTCGAAATCCTTCATCAAGTCCAGGCAGTCGTCGCATTTTTCCAGATGCTTCTTGAGCTCGGCCAGGTCCTGGGCGCCGATCGTGCCTTCCAGTTTCTCGCCGATGAGTCGATGGGCTTTCGAGCATTTCATGTTTTCGTCTCCTAACACATACCCTTTGCCCTGAGAAATGTCCGGAGCCGCAGCCGGGCCTTGAAGAGCTGGGACTTGGATGTCCCAACCGCCAGCCCGAGCATGCGCGCGATCTCTTCGTGCTTGAAGCCCTGGACGTCGTGAAGAAGAAAAATCTCCTTGAGCTTCCTTGGCAGTTGTCCGATCGCGTCGTCAAGAGGCCGCCTGAGGTCTTCGCCCGCGAAATCCCCGCCGCCGGCGGAAAGAGTGCTTTCAACATCGGCGAGAGGGACCGATTTTTCGATCTCGACTCTCTTTCCCCGAAGATAGCTGAAGCAGGTGTTAAGCGCGATCCGGTAAACCCAGGCCGTGAACGTTTCGACCCTGACGACGTCGCCGAGATGAGTGAAAACCTTGACGAAAATCTCTTGGAGGAGGTCTTCCGCGGTTGCCCGGTCGCGGGTGTAGCGGCAGGCCAGATGGAAGAGGGCGGTTTTATACCGGCCGTAGAGGGTTTCGAGAGCGGCGAC
>JBGOYP010000248.1:0-4315 GCA_041479785.1 Candidatus Aminicenantia bacterium
CGGCGCTTCAGGCGGACTCCCGGCAGGTCGCGATGGGCGTCCGGGCCGTGCTCTTTATCGGCGTTCTGTACACGATCACGGTCGCGATGCTGGCCGCGGGCGGAGCGCTCATCACGGCGCCCGCCTTCCTCGTGCTGCCCCCGGAGAATTACTACTTCTACGAGATTTTCTTCGCCGGGCCCGTCTTTTTTCTCGGCTGGATCATGGCCGCCGGCTTGGCCCGGCTTCTCGGCCGCCCGCGCCGCGGGACGGGATCGTTCGAAGGCACGCTGGCGGCTCTTGGTTTCGCGGTTTCGGTCCCCTTTCTGATCACATGGGTCGCGGAAACCGCATTCTCCGTCTTTCTCCTGTTGGGCGGGTCGCAGCAGGCGTTTATGGAGCTGTCGGCGCAGCCCGGGGCGGTCCAGACCCTGGTCATCGCTTACCAGCTCGTGGCCGCGGCGTGGCTTCTCGTCCTGATGATCCTGGCCGTCCGGGCCGGGCTGAAAACGGGCCGGGGGAGGGCCGTCCTGGTCGGCGTCTTGACAACCCTCGTGTTCCTCGGGTTGATGGTCGTTTTCATCCGGTGAAGATACGGCATGATCGACGTCCAGGAACATATCTATCACGATGACCCCAAGGTCGGCCATTCGGACGTCCGGACGGAACTCCGGAACGTCGATTATTTCTTCCTGGGCAACGGCCTGATCCAGGCCGCGGTCCAGGCCGCGCCGGCCGGCGAGGGGACGCCTCTCGGTCTCCTCGTCATGGACCCCGACCGCCTACGGAAAAAGCGGGAAGCGCTGAGTATGGACCATGAATCGGGATTGGAAGCGACCATGGTCAGAGTCGCCCGCGGCGCTGAGATCCATACGCCCCGGCCGGGTACTGTCGAGGTGCGATGGTCAAAGACGCGTCCGGTTCCGACGGTCATCGCCGCCTGGAACGCGGCCGGGATAAAGGTCGAAGAGTCATTTTCGTGTCCCACGTGGGATAAGCCGGCGCTGGACCGCGTAGTCATCTTAAAGAACGCGGGACGGACGCGAACGACGGTCAGGGTCGAGACCGGCATCAAAAAGATGACCGTCCGGCGGATTGTGGCGTTAAACGGCGGCGAAAAAAAGACCCTGGTTCTGCGTTATGTCCTGGACAGGGCGGCGGACGCGGTCACGCTCTCGTTTGTCCGCCCCGCTCAAGAGAAAAAGCCGGCCCGGGCGTTCTGGCGCGGTCTCGCCAAAGTCTCTTTTTCCCACGGTCTCCTCGACCATTTCGTCCGCGCCTCGAAGTTCCAGCTGCCGGTTGCCGTCTCCCGGGCGGGCTGCGCGGACGGCAGCATCTGGCAGTACAACCGGGAATGGCTGCGCGACCAGGCGATGGTCGCCCTCGCTCTGACGATGGCCGGCGCCCGCGAGCCGGCCGGGATCATGTTCGCCCGGCTTCTCGACCGGTTTGTCAGTCCGGAAGGAGACACGATCGATTCGAGCGAACGGCGCCATCCCGACGAGGTTGAGCTCGACCAGAACGGTTTTCTTCTCTATACCCTGAAAGACTACGTGCTCTGGACGGGTGACCTGGACATCATCCGGGCGAATTGGGCCAAGCTTTTTGCCGCGGCCGAATTCCCGCTGCAGGCCAAGTTCCGTCATGACGCCAGCGGGTTATTTGCCAACCGACGCGAATTTTGGGAGCGCCATAGGGCCCACGGCATCGAACCCGGTCTCGAACTCGTCCATCAGCTTTATACGTCTTACGGGTTGACCGCCGCGGCGGTCTTGGCGCGGCTGACCGGGCACGAGACCGAAGCCGCCCGCTGGGACGGAGAAGCCCTCAGAATCAAGAAAATCATCCTCGAGGACTCCCGATTTCGGATGGCCGATAAAAGGGGATTCATCAAGCGCCGCGGCCTGGACGGATGCGCTCAGGAAAAAATCGTGGCCGCGCCCGATTCGGGCCTGCCGTCCGCCGCTCCACTCGCCGGGCCGGGCGATCATTTCCTGAATCCCGACACGTCCGCCGCTCTGCCGATCGCCCTGGGTTTCGTACCTCCGTCCTCGCCGCTTTGCCGCTTAACGCTGGCCTCGCTCGAGACGCTCTGGAACCAGGCGTGGACGGGCGGGGGATACGGGCGCTATCATGCGAGCTCCGAGCCCGATTCGCCCGGAGCGTGGCCGTTTCCATCGCTTTTCGCCGCCCGGGCGAGCTTCGAAATGGGAGACGACGACAATGTCTGGCGTATCCTGAAATGGCTCGCCACCGTGCCGGGAGCGGGGGCCGGCTCCTGGTTTGAATTTTACGGAAAACGCCTGGCCCCGCCGTTTCCCCAAGTCGGCATCGTGCCCTGGAACTGGGCCGAAATGATCATCCTGGTCGTTCATCATATCCTCGGCGTACAACCCCAGGAATACGGCCTGAGGATCCGGCCGCGGCTCCTCGCCGGGCTTGACAACGCCACGGCGTCATTCCCCTTCCGCGGAACGCGACTCGCGCTCGAGGTCCAAAGGACGCCGGCGAGGTCGGGGCCGGACGTCCGGACAAACGGAAAGGTCCTCCGTTCCGGTCCGGGCGAAATCCTCTTAGCCTACAGCCCGCGTCCGCTGTCGGCCAAATTCAGAGTCTAATTCCGGATAAGCTTGAAGAATTGCAGGAGAGACCGATGCCCCACCATCCCATGATGAAACGCGAACGGGAGATCGTGGATCAGGCCGCGGTCGAGTCGATCGTCCGGGGCGGAAAATTCGCGGTCCTAGCCCTATGCCGGTCGAACGAGCCTTACGTCGTCACCCTCAGCTACGGCTACGACGACAGGAAGAAAGCGCTCTATTTCCACACCGCCCACAAAGGCTTGAAGCTCGAGTTCCTTTCGGCCAACCCGGCGGCCTGCGCCACGGTGATCGAAGACCAGGGGTATGTCCTAGGCGAGTGCGCTCACGCTTATCGGTCGGTCGTTCTTTATGGGACGGTCGTCGAGGTCAAGGACCTTGCCGAAAAAAAACACGGTCTGGACGTCATGCTCCGCCATCTCGAGGACGACCCTGAGACGGTAAAGAAAAGGTCGCTCAAGGACGACGCCGCTTACGACCGCGCCGCGATCCTCCGGTTCGACATCGCGGACATGACCGGCAAGGAAGGGCGATGAACGGAGTGAAAAGCGCCGCCGGCTGGATCAAATCCTTGAGACTCGAGCCTCATCCGGAAGGGGGGCACTATCGGGAGGTCTATCGCTCGGTGGAGTTCGTATCGGGGCGCGATCTCCCGCCGCGGTATGGAGGGCGTCGTCCGTTTTCGACCTCGATCTATTTCCTTTTAAAGTCCGGTGAAGTTTCGCGTTTTCATCGGCTCAAATCGGATGAGATCTGGCATTATTACGCAGGCGGGCCCATCCGGCTTTCGGTAATCTCTCCCGACGGAGTGTTGACGACCGTTCGCCTCGGCCGGCGTTCCGAAGACGGGACGCGTCTCCAAGCCGTCGTCCCGTCGGGGTCCTGGTTCGGGGCCGAACTCGTCCGGCGGCGGTCCTATGCTCTCGTCGGCTGTACGCTTGCCCCGGGATTCGACTTCGACGATTTCGAACTCGGCCGCCGGACCGACCTTCTCGCGCTATATCCCCGCCACAAACACGTCATTAGGCGTTTGACATGACCGGCGATTTTGACGAGAATATTATATTCCGATAAAATTAATAGGAATTAAAAGGAGAGGATGAATCATGACTCCGAGACCGATCACTCCCAACGTCAGCTCGGTCGGCGCGGTCGATTGGGACCGCCGGCTCTTCGATAGTCTCATCCCGCTTCCGGACGGGACGAGCTACAATGCCTATCTCGTCCGGGGACGCGACAAAACGGCGCTTCTCGACACGGTCGATCCGTCGAAACGCGAGACCCTCTTCGATAATCTGCGCGACGTCGCTCGACTGGATTATCTCGTCGCCCACCACGGCGAGCAGGACCATTCGGGATCGATCCCCCAGGTCCTGGAGAAATACCCGGACGCCAAGGTGGTCTGCTCGCCCAAGGCCAAGGGAATCCTCGTGGACCTTCTCGGGCTTTCCGCCGAACGGATCATCACCGTCCAAGACGGCGAAACGCTGCCGTTGGGCGGGCTGACGTTCGAATTCATCCATACGCCCTGGGTGCATTGGCCCGAAACGATGGTCACGTATCTCCGCGAGGACAAAATCCTGTTCTCGTGCGACTTCTTCGGTTCGCACTTCGCCCAGTCCGACCTCTATGTCCAAGACGAGGGCATCATTTACGAACCGGCCAAGCGCTATTTCGCCGAGATCATGATGCCCTTCCGGACGGCCATCCAGAAGAACTTGGACCGGCTCCACGGA
>JBGOYP010000249.1:0-4294 GCA_041479785.1 Candidatus Aminicenantia bacterium
CAATCGTCGGTCGGAGTGCTTGCCATCGGAGCCGCCCAGGCAGGACGGTTCAACGGGACCGGCGGCGTGGACGCGCTCTACTCGACGTCCGAGCTCTTCGGCGACAAGAATTTCCAGGTCGGCGGGGCGTTTGCCGCGACCTACACCTCCGACCGCGAAGCTTCGACCGGAAGCGCCCATCGCCTGTTCCTCAGCTATCCCAACGATCTGGTCGAATTCGACGCGTCCTGGGAAAGAGCCGGCCTGAACTTCAATCCCGAAGTGGGATTTTTAAACCGAACGAGCTACCAGGTGTTCGCGGCAGAGTTCAAAGTCCGTCCCCGGCCGAAATTCCTGCCTTGGGTCCAACAGATGGAGTTCAAACCGATCGAGCTCGATTACTATATCGACGACATCACCCGCGAGATGCAGTCTGTTTACATGGAATTCCGTCCGCTTGGCCTGCAATTAAAGAGCGGCGAGTCCTTCGAGTTCAACATCCAGCGGAACGCCGAGAACCTGATCGAAGATTTCGAGATCCGGGACGGCTATGTCATCAGGGCCGGGCGGTATTGGACGAACCGGGGAGAGGTCCAGTTCGAGACGTTCGACGGACGGCCGCTCGTCGCCTCGCTCGGCGTCAACTGGGGAAAATTCTACGATGGGACGAGCACGGAGTGGGAAGCCCAATTGTCGTGGAAAATGAACCGGTATTTCAGCACGAGCGTGTCCTACCAGCGGACGGACATCCGGCTTCCCGGGAGCGGGTTTGCCATCGACGAGGTCGTCGGGCGGATGAATTTTTCGTTGACGCCGAGACTCTTCGGCTCGGCCTTCGCCCAGTGGAATAACGACGAAGACCGGGTTCTGTTCAATTTCCGCGTCACGTGGATTCCCAAGCCGGGCGCGAGCCTCTATTTCGTCCTGAACCAATTTGGTGACACTCTTGATCCCCGCGGCGCCTGGCGGCTGAACAAGACCGTGGCCATGCTGAAGTTCGTCTGGTATTTCAGCTTTCCTTGACGGAGGCTATCCGGTTGGCGCTATGATGATAGACTTGGGTCGCTCATGAAAATCCTGGTGATCGAAGACGATAAAAAAATGGCCCAAGCCCTGAAGAAGGGCTTGGAATCCGAACGCTATGATGTTGAGCTTGCCCACGAGGGCGAGGGCGGCTTTTTTCTCATCAACACCCGGACGTACGATCTTATCATCCTCGACCTCATGCTGCCGGGCCGGGACGGATTGGAGATCCTGGGCGCCGTCCGCGCCCGGCGTGATAAGACGCCGGTTCTCATTCTCACCGCTCTCGACGCCGTCGAAGACCGGGTCGCCGGCCTCGATTCGGGAGCGGACGATTATCTGGTCAAGCCGTTCGCCTTTCCTGAGCTCCTGGCCAGGATCCGGGCGTTGCTCCGACGGGGCGGCGACGACCAGGTTTACAAGCTCAAGCTGGCCGACCTCGAAATGGACCTGGTCCGGCGTGTCGTGGCGCGCGATGGGCGGGCCCTGTCCCTGACCGGGCGGGAATTCGAGCTGCTCGAATATCTTCTCCGCAATCAAGGGCGCATCGTGACGCGCGAAATGCTCGCCCGCGACGTCTGGAAAGAAACCCAGAGGGCCACGCCCTTGGACAACGTCATCGACGTTCATATCGCCCGCCTCAGGAAAAAAGTCGACGAGCCGTTCTCGACGAAACTCCTCCATACCGTCCGGGGCGTTGGATTTATCTTTACGGAAAGGGACGCATGAGGGTCCGCGGTTCGAGCGTACGTTTCCGATTGACCCTCTGGTATACGCTCATCCTGGCGCTCCTCGTTCTCGCTTTTTCGAGCGCGGTCTATCTTTTCGTCAAAGCGAGCCTATTCCAACAGCTGAACCAGCAGTTGGATGGGGAATTTTCGGCGATTGCCGGCGAGGTGTCCGAGGATCCGGGGGATATCCGGGAGCTGGAGCCCGAGGGCGCGGCCCGTCTGTTCTTCGTAGCCCAGGGACCGAATGTCCTCTTCCGGAGCGCGTCGTATCAACAAGCCGGGCTTCCGGAAATCTTGACGGCGCCGGCCGTCCCGGTCCGAACGGTTCGGTCTTCGACGGGACACCGATTCCGGTTGTTCAGCGGCCTCACGAAAGACGGCTTTCTTTTAACCGTGGCGCAAGACGAAGAGACCCTGTGGTCCATACTTCACACGCTTTTTCTGATCCTGGCTTTGGCCCTCCCCAGCGCGTTGATCCTCGCCGCCGTAGGCGGTTATGTCATGGCCAGCCGGCTTCTTCTGCCTGTCGCGGCCATGGCCCGGACGGCCGAAAAGATCAGCGCCGAAAACCTCTCGGAGCGGCTCCCCGTGAGGAATCCCGGGGACGAATTCGGGAAACTGGCGTCCGTCTTCAATCATACGTTGACCCGTTTGCAGGACGCCTTCGAAAGGCTCCAGCGGTTCACCTCGGACGCGTCCCACGAGTTGCGCACGCCGCTGACGGACATTCAGAGCGTCGGGGAAGTCGCCCTACAGGAAGACCTGGACGCCGAATCCTACCGCGACCGGATCGGCAGCATGCTTGAAGAGACGGCGAGGCTCACCCGCCTGGTCGAAAGCCTGCTTCTTTTGACCCGGGCCGACAGCGGCCGGTTCGCGATGAACCGGAAAGACCTGGACCTCACGGCCCTCGTTGAGAAGGCGGTCGAAGATATGCGCGTCCTGGCCGAGGAAAAAAACCAAAGATTGACCGCGGACCTGCGGGGCCCCGTTCGGGCGAACGTCGATGAGGACGTGCTCCGGCGGGCTCTGATCAATATTTTGGATAACGCCATCAAATATACGCCCCCGGGCGGGACGATCTCCGTAAGCCTGGGAGAACGCGGCGGCCTCCGGGCCATCACCGTGACCGACTCGGGGCCGGGAATCGCGGCGGAACACCGGGAGAAGATCTTCGACCGTTTCTATCGCGTCGACAAGGACCGGTCGAGGGATGTCGGCGGGGCCGGGCTGGGGCTGGCGATCGCGAAATGGGCGGTCGAAGCCAACGGCGGCCGCATCGAACTGGAAAGCGACGAACGGCACGGCAGCACGTTCAGGATCGTCCTGCCGAATTGAGGCCGCGAGAAAAAAGAAAATATGAGAAAGGAGATACGGATGAAACTTAAAAATCTTTTGGTGCTTTTAACCGCGATCGTTTTTATCTTTGCTGTCAGCTGCAAAGAAAATGAGAAGGAAACGGCCCCTGAGAAAGCCGAGGTGAAAGCCAAGGCGGCAACTATCGAAAAAGCCGAGGGCAAAGAGGCCGCCGTTAAGGAAGAGATGGGCGAAAAGGAAGAAGCCGAGGAAAAAGAAGAAAACGAGGAAAAGGAAGAAGCGGCCGCCAAACCCGCCGCCCCGAACCTCAAGATCCTTCCCGATGCGGTTCTGTCCGCGTTCAAGACGGCCTACCCCAATGCCGTGATCAAGGGGACGAGCAAGGAAGTGGAAAACGGCGTGACTTATTTCGAGATCGAGAGCGTCGACGGAAAAACGAAGCGGGACCTGATTTACATGGCCGACGGCAAAGTCACGGAGTTCGAAGAGGCTATCACGGCCGCCGACCTGCCCGCCGCCGTTCAGCAGACGCTCGCCAAGGAATTCCCCGGATATAAAGTCATCACCGCGGAAACGCTGACTAAGGGCGGTATCAAACAATTCGAGCTTCAGATCCAAGTCGGAGAAAAGAAGGTCGGAGTGACGATCGACCCGTCCGGGAAGATCATAGAAAGAACCGGCGAGGCGAAAGCCGAAGCGCCCGTCAAAAAGTAACGCTCGGCCAAGACCGGGACGAATAGTCTGACACCGAATCGGGCCTACTTTTTGACCCGGAAGACGCGCACGTAATCCACATAGAAATAATCGGGCAGGACGGCGCGCTTGATGTCCCCGGCCCAGGGCCCGATCTCGTCGGTTACCTCCAAATATTCCGTCCGCTTCGAGACGCCGTCCGTCGTGCGGGCGACTTCGCGGCCGTCCACATAAAAGACATACACGGATTCGGACCAGAGCAGGCCGAAGGTATGCCAGCCGGAAGGCCGGTTCATCTTGGACTTAGCGACAAACGTTTTGTGATCGGCGCCGTATCCGTCCCAGTGGACGGCATGGTTGATCGTGCCGTCCCGCCACGGATATTCCATGATATCGATTTCGGCGCCGGCCGCCTCCAGGTCGCCGGTTTTCGCCCCGTAGGTCGGCGACTGAAGCCAGAATGCCGGCCAATGCCCTTCCTGGGTCGGAAGCTGGCACCGGATCTCATAGTATCCGAAGGACGATAGAAGTTTCTGCCGCGTCCAGACGGC
>JBGOYP010000250.1:0-4287 GCA_041479785.1 Candidatus Aminicenantia bacterium
ATCCCGTTCCCACCTCGAGGATTTTGTCACGCCCGCCGACCTTCAAACACTGAGTCATCAGGGCGACGATATAAGGCTGAGAGATCGTCTGGCCGTCCGCGATCGGAAGCGGGCGGTCTTCATAGGCCGACCCGCGATACTCGGGATCGACAAAGAGATGCCGGGGAATTTCGCCCATCACCTTTAAAACTTTGGGGTCGGTGATGTCTCGCACGCGGAGCTGCTGTTCGACCATGTCTCGCCGTTTGGAGGCATAACCGGCGTCCTGGTCCTGCGCCGCAAAACCGAGGACCGAGGCTATGCCAAGCGCAAGAATAAGGCGAAGATATCGACGCGTCATGGAGATGCGCAGAGCCTCGCGGAAACGGGCGGGAATCTTCGCGCGAATCATCGGCTTTCCACGGCAAAACGAAGCAGTCAGTATTCTAAAACAATATCGTCTGCCGTGGCAATGAGGCCGTCCTTCCCGGTCGAGGTCAGGCGAAACGAAGAATCCGAAATCCTCTCGTAGCGGACGGATTTTCCCCAAGCGTCCACGGCGCCGGCCATCAACAGGCCGGCCGTCCGCAGGTCCTGAAGGGTTTTCGGGGTTTGCCCCTCATTTGCGATATACGTCAAAACGATTTTCTGCAGAGACTGCATATTGACTTTCGTCAATTCGGCCTGGGCCTGAAGGCCCCGGTCCACGACCATTTCCAAGTTCGTTTTTTTGCCCGTCTTGGTGAACCACAGCAGATAAACAATCGCGGGAACAAGGACAAAGGCGGTCATCAACCCTTTGGCTCTCATGGCCTGTTGTTTTCGGCCACCGTCGGCTTCGGTTCACAGGCGGCCGAGGCCGTTCGGTTGCGCCCGTCTCTTTTAGCCTGATAGAGCGCCAGGTCGGAAGCCTTGATCAGCATCTCGGCCGTCATGTCCCGATGCGGAACGACGGTCGCCACGCCGAAGCTGACCGTAACGCGGTCGCAAACGGAAGACGATTCATGTTTCAGTCCTTCCGTTTCGATCCGCGTTCGGACGCGTTCGGCCGCGCACATCGCACCTTCGGCGTCCGTGGCGGGCAGAAGGAAAATGAATTCCTCGCCGCCGTAGCGGGCGACGACGTCGCCGGCCCGGGCGACCGTCTCCGCCATCAGCGCCGCCAGCGCCTTCAAGCATTGGTCGCCCGCTTGATGCCCATACCGGTCGTTGAAGGCTTTGAAGTTGTCCACGTCGGCCATGACCAAAGACAGAGGCAAGGACAGACGTCCGGCGCGTCGCCATTCGACCTCGAAGACGTTCATGAAATGGCGACGGTTGACGATGCCCGTCAAGCCGTCGTGCGCCGCCAGATGTTCCAGTTTCTCGTTGGCGTCCTCGAGCCTTCGATTGACGTCGGCCAGGTCTTTGGTCCTAGCTTCAATCAGAACCGTCAGCTCGCGCTCCCGAGCCCGGAACCTGTGGACGCGCCATCGCAGGATCCCGAACCCGGTCAGGAGCGCTATCACTCCGATTAAGGCAAAGAACGACTTTCGTTGGTAGAAATGCGGCGTCAAGCTGAAATTGAACGAAGCGCCCGTTTCGTTCCACAGGCCGTCGTTGTTGCAGGCGATCACCGAAAAGCGATATGACCCGGGGGGGATATTCGTATAAAAGGCATCGCGCCGCGTCCCGGCCTCGACCCATGCCGGGTCGAATCCATCCAGCATGTACCGGAATTTCATTTTTTCGGGGGCGACAAAACTCAGCCCGGCAAAATGAAATTCCAACGAGCCGGCGCCCGGCGGAACGATCGCTTTGATCCCGGGCCGATAGTTCCGGCCGTTGATGGTGATCTGCTCGAAGTTGACCAAGGGGGGGAGCGTGTTTTTCGGGATGCTCTTTGGGGAGATCACGACCGCCCCTTCGTTGGTCGGGAACCACAGCCGGCCGTCGCTCGTCTTCCAGCCCGACGGCTGGGCGTTACCGTTGCATTCGCTGCTGAGCATTCCGTCGGCGATGCCGTAAGAAATGCAGGTGACCCGGCGGCGGGTCCCTTGGGCCACGCCGTTCAAGGACATCTTTTCCACGCGAAAGATACCGAGGTTGCAGCTCATCCAGAGGTTTCCCTGGTTGTCGTCCAGGATCTGATATACCACGTCGTCAAAAAGCCCTTCTTTGACCGTGATCCGGGTGAACCGTCCGTCCTTGAAACGGCAAAGACCTCCCCCGTAGCTGCCCAGCCAGAGAACCCCGCCCTCGTCCTCGAAGATGGCATAGATAGGTTCCCTCGGCAAACCGTCCCTATCGGAAAAGCGGGTCGCCTTCCCCTCTTGCCACCGGGTCAAGCCCGTATTGCTTCCGACCCACAGGCTCCCATCCCGGCCGACCGCCAGAGAGCGGATGACGTTTTCCGGAATCCCCTTGTCCCGATAATTGACCAGCCGCCCTTCACGGAAGAGATGCACGCCGCCCCCCGACGTTCCGACCCAGAGACGGCCGGCGAGGTCCTGGACGATACACCGGACATAATCGTGGGCCAAGCCGTCCTTGCGGGAGTAATTGATAAATCGGCCGGACTTATAGCGGGAGAGTCCGTTGTTGGTGCCGATCCAGAGGGCCCCGTCCGCGTCTTCAAACAGAGCCCGGATCATGTTGTCAGGCAATCCGTCTCGCGTCGAGAATGTCGTGATCGCCCCTCCCCGAAGACGCGCTAGGCCCCCATCTAAAGTCCCTATCCAAACGCTTCCATCCCGGCTTTCCAAAATCGTCCGCACTTCTTTCGAAGGAAGGCCGTCGCGCACGGTCAAGGTCGTGAACTTGCCTTTCCAGAGGCTATTCAATCCGCCTCCGTACGTTCCGACCCAGATGATATCTTCTCTGTCCTGGTAAATGGACAGGACGAAGTCGTCCGACAATCCCTCTTTCGTCGTATAGCCGTAAAATCTGCCGTCCACGAAAAAGTTGAGCCCTTTGCGTTCCGTCCCGATCCATACCCCTCCCTGGCGGTCCTCGAAAATGCAGCCGATGGAGTCGCTCGTCAAGCCGTCATTGGTCGTATAGACGCGGAAAAGTCCGTCTTTCCGGCGAACCAGGCCGCGACGCGTGCCGATCCAAAGGCTTCCGTCGGACGTCTCCCGGATGGCCGTCACAAAATCGCTCGGCCATCCGTCCTTGCTGGCATAAAGCGAGAACCGGTCGTCCCGCAGCCGGGATAAGCCGTTCGCCGTCCCGACCCAGATGACGCCGTCCCGGTCACTCCAGACCGAGGTCACCACGTCCGCGGAGAGGCCTTCGCGCGTCGTGTAAGTGGTAAAACTCCCGTCCTTCAGCCGGTTGAGGCCGCCGCCGGAGGTCGCGATCCACAGGGTCCCCTGGGCGTCCTCGAAGAGGCCGGAAACGAAGTCTCCGACCGGATTCCTGAGAAAGTACGTCGTAAAAACACCGTCTAAATAGCTGAGGAGACCGTTGGCCGTTCCGACCCATAAACGGCCGTCCCGGCCCGCGCACAACGCGCGGACATCGCTATGACGAAATTCGGGGGTGTTTTTCTTATTGAAAACCGTGAATTTCACGCCGTCGAAGCGAACCAGCCCCTCCTGAGTCCCGAGCCAGAGGAATCCGTTGCGCGTTTGAACAACCGCCTGGACGGACACTTGGGGCAGACCGTCCCGCGTGTTCCAGTTCCGGCAGACATAAGAAGACAGTGGAGTGCCCGCGCCGGCGGACGTCGAGGCCAGGGCCATCGCCGCGAGGAAGCCCGCGAAACGTCTCGGCCGAATACGCAAAGCGATTTCTCCTAATCTAGAATTTGAATTTTTTCTCGGAAAAAATCCGCAGACAGGTATCGACCACGGCGGGGTCATAAAGAATTCCTTTATTTTTAGTTATTTCGTCGAGGGCCCGCTCGATCCCGAGGGCGGGCCGATAAGGCCGGAAGCTGGCCATCGCCTCAACGACATCCGCGACGCTCAGGATTCTGGCTTCGAGCATAATATCGCCGTCTCGAAGACCCCGCGGGTATCCGGAACCGTCCAGCCGTTCATGGTGCTGAAAGACGATTTGGGCCACCGGCCAGGGAAATTCGATGTCCTTCAAGATCTCATAACCGATGTCCGCATGGGTCCGGATGAGGGCGAATTCGATCTCGTTCAGCTTGCCCGGTTTACTCAGAATGTCCGCGGGAATGGAGATCTTCCCGATGTCATGGATGACGCCGGCGATGCGGATGCCTTCGATCTTGTCCTTCGGCAGGGACATTTCCGTAGCGATCGTCCGGGCCAGGTTGGCGACCCGCTTCTGATGGCCCGAGGTATACGGGTCTCTTAC
>JBGOYP010000251.1:0-4268 GCA_041479785.1 Candidatus Aminicenantia bacterium
GAAATAGAATGATAGAGCTTCTATTGGGGCGTGGCATTGGTACATCCGTTCACTACAAGCCGTTGCATCGCATGTCATATTACCGAGAGCGTTACAGGCTACAACCTGAAGATTTTCCCAATTCGGAACGGATTTGGCAAGGGACGCTCAGTCTGCCTGTCTATCCATCACTCGGAACAGAAGATGTGGAGTACATCTCGGAAGCTTTGAGGGCAATTCTAAGTGGAACGTAACCACTCAGGAGACTGAAGATAGGAAGCTGAGGGGATCCCCAAAAACTGGATAGGGGGTTAAGGTGCATCCCAAAATTGCCGTTAGAGATTTTTTAGCCCGGGATTTAGCGGTTTTAGAGCCTCGGTGGCAGCCAGTGACCGGCCGCCCTCCGAAAAGGTAGCCACGATCCGGGCGTTTTCCGCGAGTTCATCTTCAAGCCGGTTTCGAGCGCAGGCTTCCCCGTTGGCGGTCTCGTCGCTCAAGATCTTAAGGGGAAGGGTCGAGCCGTGAGTTAGCGGAAGTCCGCGACCCGCCGGCGGAGCTCGACTAGGACTGAATACTTTTCCAAGCTCGCCGCCAGCCGGAGGATCAAGCCTCGTCCATGCCGGATAAGCCGCCCGGCCACTTGGATCAACTGCCAGCGCAGCGTGGCAACCGTCTTCGACTTCCACTCCGGGTCCAGGAAAAGAAGCTTCATCCCCTGGACTAGGTTCGAGGCCAACACGCCGAGTGCGAACCACAGGGCGTTGGCCCGAAAATCCCCGCTCGTCATCTGCTCCATCCCGAACCCGATCTTCAGCTCCTTGATGGAGTTCTCGACCTGGCCTCTCTTGTTATGGAACCAAACCACTTCCGCGGCCGAAAGCTCATCCCGGTTGGTGGCGACCACGTAGTGACGATAGCCGTTGGGTTCGAAGAGGTTGAGCTGGGCCTCCCGCCAGCGCTGGATGACCAACCGGAACGGATGTTTTGCTCCGCCCATCAGATGGACGGCCGTGCCCACCTCCCGGTCGGTCGGCTTGCCGTCCTCCGCCCGAAGCGGCTCCCAGTCCCGGACCGTCCGGATAACCTCTTTAATACTAACATCTTGGTCGGCGGTGATGGTGAACCCGACGGCCTTTTCCTCGCACCAGTTGACGACCTTCACTTGGTAGAACGCGCTGTCGGAGCGAAGCCGCTTGATCTTGGGACAGAGGCGTCGACAGCGCCTCAAGAACCGCAGCGCTCCGCTCTGGGCCGGGACATTGCCCGCTCGAAACTCGTGCGTCAGACAGATCCCGTTCTCCGCCAGGTAGCCCAACTGCGGCTGGTAGCCGCGAAGCCCTTTGTAGGTCATCGCCGCTTCCTTCTTCTCCGCCTCGATCACCGTCGCGTCGACATCCAAGGTATAGTCCGCCGTCCCGGTCCGCTTCCAGATCGCTCCGGCGACCTCCTCATCCACGGCTCTCATCGCCCGGAGTCCACCCGACGCTCCCGTCCGGACCAGCCAATCCCCGAAGGTCGAGACCGACGGCATCCGCCGCAGTCCCACCAGAACCCGCAGCGCCTCGTCATCCCGGATCTCCCGCAGGTCTTCGATATGACCCCCGCCTCCCGCCAGCATCAACAACAACGGCTCGACATAGGCCCAGGCCTCATAGCCACGGTTGGACCCCGGCCGGGGAAACGCCCCCTCAATCTTCCCCGGCACCCCGAGCGTTCGCACGACTTCCGCGAACAGCCCCAATCCGCTTCTCGGAGTGATCAACTCATCGGTCCGTTCCATCTTGAACGGCAGGATCGCTTGTTGTATCATGCGTTCGCCCTCCTGGTTGAGGTCCTTCACCCATCGGGTGAGGGTTGTTGTTCCACTAAAACCTTACACTCCTTTGAGAGTAGTGTTGTGAAACACTACACCAGGAAGGTTTACGCCGTAAATAAAAATCCTATCGGCAGTCTAGGGGTGCATCAAGATCCACCATATCTTCAGCGGAAGTATAGTATGCTTTCGAGTATTAGGAAGACGTACGATGCGGCCTTCAAGGCAAAAGTGGCTTTTGAAGCGGCCAAAGGGGAGAAGATGATCGTACAAATCGCCAGCGAGTTCAACGTCCATCCCCACCAGGTCCGATAGTGGCGATTTTCAGTCAGAGCAGAATCACGGGCTCAACTAGGAGCGTAGCATCTGATCTTTGCTATTAACGAAATAAAGAGGTAGAAGCGACTTAGGGGTTGATGAAATGACCATAAGACTTTCGAAACTCAGGGAAGGCATAAGCCGAATTACGCCGCTCAAGAGGCGCGGGCTTTTCTTTTTAGCCGATTCGCTTTTAATCTCGTTCTCGCTGTACGCGTCGTTCTGGCTGAGGTTCGACGGAGCGATCCCGGCAGATTTCGTTCGAAAATTCCCTTTCTATTTTTGGCTGGCTCTTATCCTCAAAATATCGTTCCTAGCCATCTTCGGCATGTATAGCGTTTCCTGGCGGTTTTTCGGGCTCCGGGACCTGCGGAAATTAATTGGGGCAGTTTCGATAGCCTCTATCGGCCTAGGAGCGGTCTACCTGATCTTTCATTATCGTGGGCCGTTTTCCGGCTTTCCGCGTTCCGTGATGCTCGCTGATTATGTCATCACGCTGGGTGTTCTCGGCGCGCTCCGTATCTCCAAAAGGGCCGTTATCGAGTACCTCAGCAAGTCGGGGAAAATGACGCACGGACGGAGCCGGGTGCTGATCGTTGGCGCAGGTGATGCTGGGAGCACGATCGGACGGGATATGCTGATCAGCAAGAAATCCAAGTATTTCCCCATTGGATATATCGACGACGATCTATCCAAGAGGGGGATGAGCATTCACGGTATCAAGGTGCTCGGGACGAGGCACGATATCCCGACGCTGTTAAAAGCGAATGCGGTGGATGAAGTCCTGATCGCCATCCCGTATTTTCGCTCAAAGGATATCCGGGCTGTGATGGAGATCATCCGAAATGCCGGCGGGCCGACCAAAGTCAAGATACTTCCGGGGATCTTGGATCTTGTCGCCGGGAATGTCGCCCTCTCCGATATCAAGGAAATCCGGGTCGAAGACTTGTTAGGAAGAGAAGAAGTCGAGATCGATTTCGCCGCCATCCGCGCCTTTTTGAACAATAAGCGTGTCTTGATCACCGGGGCGGGCGGGTCCATCGGAAGCGAACTCGCCCGGACGGTGCTCCAATTCGAGCCGCGCTCAACTACCCTCCTCGATATCGATGAAACGGAGCTTTTCTATCTGATGAAGCGTTTCCACGGGGCGGCAACGGAGATCTTCCCGGTAGTCGGCGATATCCGGGACAGGGTAAAAATGAAAGCTGTCATGGCCGAGTTCCGGCCCGAGATCATCGTCCACTCGGCCGCTTATAAACACGTGCCAATCCTCGAGAGTTACCCGGAAGAAGCGGTCAAAACCAATATTTTGGGAACGAAGATATTGGGTGAGTTGGCCTTGAAATACAAGGTCGAGAAATTCGTCTATATTTCTACCGATAAGGCCATCAATCCCACGAGCGTCATGGGCTCGACCAAGCGGGTGGGCGAAGAAATGCTGAGGGTCCTGAACGGACGGAACGGAACGAAGTTCATCGCGGTGAGGTTTGGGAACGTCCTTGGCAGCCGCGGGAGCGTCATCCCGGTCTTCGAGGACCAGATCAAGCGGGGCGGGCCGGTGACGATAACCCATCCCGATATGAAAAGATACTTCATGGCGACGTCGGAGGCCGTGCTCCTCGTCCTTGAAGCGGCGGCCATCGGCGAGGGGGGCGAGGCCTATCTCCTCGACATGGGCGAGCCCATCAAGATCCTCGATCTCGCTCAAGAAATGATCAGGCTCAGCGGCCATGAGCCCGACGTGGATATCCCGATCGTCTTCAGCGGCCTGAGGCCAGGGGAGAAACTCTTCGAGGAATTATTGGGCGCAGAGGAAGGGTCTGAGCCGACCGAACACGCCAGAATATTCAAGGCCAGGAATCCTACGGTAGGGCCGGATGAAGAGACGTTCTTAAAGATCGAAAAGTTGATCAATGGGTGTCGTGCCGGGAGCGACCGAAATTGCATCATCACCGGCCTCATGGAAATTGTGCCGACATATAAACCGCAAACGCTGGGAATTGGAGTAAGGCCGGGGCTTGGGAACTGGTAAGAATCCGGATGGATGAGATTAGGCGGATGCTTAGACGAAGGATTTCAGTCGTTGCCTTGACCTTCCTCATTCTGGGCATGGGCATATCTTTCGCTGAGACCTGGAAGGGCCAGGAGCTCGAGAGGA
>JBGOYP010000252.1:0-4239 GCA_041479785.1 Candidatus Aminicenantia bacterium
CAGGGGAGATTTTTATGTAGGTTTGAAGCCAGCGACGTCCTTTATGAAAAAGGACGACGCCCTTTCGGTCCAGGTCATCGGCGTCGCTCCCGACGGGACTCCCCTGCCGGGCAAAAAGCTGACGGTCAAGCTCGTCAGGCGCGAATGGCGGTCGGTTCGCAAGGCGGGCGTCGGCGGGCGGTTCCAATGGATTTCGGAAAAAGCCGATACCGATGTCGATAGCCGCGAAATCCGGACGAAATCGGACCCGGTCGAAATCAGCTTCAAGCCCGAGAAGTCCGGATTATATCTCGTCTCGGCCTTGGGCCGGGACGCGAGAGATAACGTCCTCGTCTCGTCGACGATCGTTTATGTCACCGGACGGGATTACGTTCCGTGGGAGCGCAAGGATGACGACGCTCTCGACCTCATCGCCGACAACGACCGGTACCGGCCGGGCGACCTGGCGAGGATCCTCGTGAAGTCCCCTTATGAGACGGCGAAAGCGCTCGTGACGCTCGAGCGCGAAGGCCTTCTCGAGAGCAGGGTGCTCGACATCGTGGGAAGCGCGAACGAGATCGAAGTTCCGGTCACCGCCGACCATATTCCCAACATCTTCGTCTCCGTCCTCATCGTCCAGGGGCGGACGTCCGAAGCCGAGACGACGGGAGCCGAAGATGTCGGAAAACCGTCTTTCAAGCTCGGCTATATCAACCTTGTCGTCGACCCCCTCGAAAAAAGACTGGCCGTTGATATTCAGCCCGACCGGCCATCCTATAAGCCCAGGGAAAAGGTGACGATCAGCCTGAAAGCGCGGGACGCGAGAGGCGCCGGTGTTCAAACGTCCATGGCCGTCGCCGTCGTCGATCTCGGAGTCCTGAACATCATCGGATACCGAACGCCCGACACCTTCGATCAATTTTACGGCGAACGCCCGCTTTCCGTGCAGACGTCGGAGTCGCGCCTCCATGTGGTCGGACAAAGGAACTATGGGGAAAAAGGCGAAAATGTCGGGGGAGGCGGCGTCTCCGGCGCGGCCGCTATGAGCGGCATTTTGTCGGAGGTCGAGCTGCGCGGAGATTTCAAGTCCACGGCCTATTGGAATCCGTCCGTCCTCACGGATGCCGGAGGGGACGCCGTGGTCGAATTCACGCTTCCGGACAATTTGACGACGTTCCGCATCATGGCGGTCGCCCAGACCAAGGATTCGTTCTTCGGCCGAGCCGCCGCGGACATCAAAGTCGCGAAAACGCTTCTCCTGCTTCCGTCGGTCCCGAGGTTCGCCCGCGTCGGCGATCAATTCGAAGCGGGTGTCGTTATCAACAACAACTCGGACCGGAAAGGCCGCGTGACGGTTTCGTTCCAGGCTACCGGAATCAAAATGACTTCGAACGAGAGAACATCGCAGGTCATGCTGGGGCCGGGCGAATCGAAAGAGATCCTGTTTCCAGTCGAAGCGGACAAGGCCGGGCGGGCCGCACTCTCCTTCAGGGCGCTCATGGACCAGGACAGCGACGGTCTCGAGGTCTCGATTCCGGTCGAGATGCCGCGCCCGACCGAAACGGTCGCGCTGGCCGGTGAAACCTCGGACCCGATTCGTGAAGAGCACGTCACGATCCCCGAAGATATTTATCCGGAGGCGAGTTCCCTCGAGGTCCAGGCTTCGGCTTCGGCTCTTTCCGGTCTGACCGGGGCGGTGGACTATCTGGTTCACTATCCGTATACCTGCCTGGAACAGCGCCTCTCGGCCGCCCTCCCCTTCTTGGTCGCCCCTCAGGTTATCCGCGATTTCGAGCTGAGCTCTCTCGGCCCGGACCAAATCAGGCGTTTGATCAACGAGACGGTCCGGGAGGCGTATGCCTGCCAAAAGGATAACGGCGGTTTCGGACTCTGGCCGGATTCCCCCCGGGAGATGCCGTTCGTCTCTTGCTATGCCGTGTTCGCACTTCTGAAAGCCCGTCAGGCAGGATATGAGGTCGACACTACCCGGCTCGAAAACGCCCTGGGCTATCTGAAAAATTATTTGAGGCTCAAACCGAATTCCGGCTCGCCTTATGGATTTCGGAGTTTGAAGACGACGCAAGCGTTCGCCCTTTATCTTCTTACTCTGAACGGCCGGCCCGAGCCGGCGTATAACGAACGGCTCTTCAAAGAGCGGGACGCGTTGTCGCTGTTCGGCCGGGCGTGCCTTCTCAAAGCCTGGCATTTCGACTTCGGCGACCCCGGTGTCCGGGATCTCATGGTCCAGGAGCTTCTAAACAAAGTCAAGGTCACTCCGACTCGGGCTTATTTTGAAGAATTTTCGGACGGCGAATTAGCCTGGATCTATTCCTCAAATCTCCGGACGACGGCGGTGATCCTCCAAGCCTTGGTCGAGATCGGGTCGGAGAGTCCTCTCCTCTCGGATGTCGTCAAGGGGCTCATCGTCAGCCGAACGGCCGGCCGCTGGACATCCACCCAGGACAATTTCTTCGTGTTCTATGCCTTGAACGAGTTCTACAGAGCGAAAGGAAACGTTCGGCCTGAATTCAAGGCTGAGGTCCGGTTGGCCGAAAAAATTCTTCTCCAAGAATCGTTCCGCGCGGCGAACCGGACGGCTCGAAACGTATGGCCGCTGACCGGTTTGAAAGCGGGGAAGGATCTCTTTCTGACCGTCCGGAAATCCGGCCCCGGGACGCTCTATTACGGCGCGCGTTTGACTTACGCGTCGAAGCGAGCCCTCGAGCCTCGCGACGAAGGCCTGGCCGTTTATAAAAAGATCGAATCTCTCGACGGAAAACCGCTCGGCCAAGTCAAGGCCGGGACGCTCGTCGTCGTGACCCTCGACGTCGCTGTTCCAAAAGAAAGCGTGTTTGTCGTCGTCGACGACCCCCTGCCGGCCGGCTTCGAGGCGGTCAACACATCGTTCCTGACCGAGAGCGAAGAACAACAGCAAATTCTCGAGTCGCTCTCGGACGATGGGACAGGGTTCTGGTGGAGGGGATTCACGCATCTCGAAATGCGCGACGACCGGGTCCTGCTCTTCGCCGATTCCCTGCCGCCCGGCGTTTACACTCATCGCTACCTGGCGCGCGTTTTGACGCCCGGCCGGTTCGGCACGCCAGGGACGAAAGTGGAGGAAATGTACGCGCCCGAGGTCTTCGGCCGGACCGCAGAACGGACGGTGATGATCGTGAAATGAGCCGATTTCGTTCCCGGACGGCGGTGATCTTTGGGACGGAGCTCCTCATCGGCTTGGTCTGTCTTTCTTTTTTTCTGCCGATACCGCGGTCTCGCCTTCGGCCGGGCGGCGTGGTTTCGCTGCGTCTCGAAGACCGGAACGGTCTCCTCCTCCGCGAGGTCCGGTCGGGCGAAGGCGGCCGCTGCCGCTGGGTCGGTTGGCGCGAGATCTCTCCCCTGCTCATGAAAGCGACGATCACCGCCGAAGACCGGCATTTCTTTGCCCATCCCGGCGTCAATCCTTATGCCGTCGCGCGCGCCGTTCTTCAGAATATCCGCCGGCGACAGGTCGTCTCGGGGGCCTCGACCATTACCCAGCAGGTCGTCCGCAACATCTATCATTTTCGAAGGTCTCTCATTAATAAAGCGCTGGAAGCCTGGCTCGCCGTCCGGCTCGAGCATACGCTTTCGAAGGACGAGATCCTCGTCCAGTATCTCAACCGGATTTCCTACGGCAACCAGGCTTACGGCGTCGAGGCGGCGGCACGTCTTTATTTCGATAAGCCCGCGTCCGACCTCAGCCTGGCGGAATCCGCCTTCCTGGCCGGGCTTCCGCGAGCGCCGTCGGACTTGAATCCATATCGAAATTTCCAGGCCGCCGTGAAAAATCAACGAGACGTCTTGAGCCGGATGGTCCCGCTGGGGATGATCAGCTCCGAAGACCGGACGAGGGCCGTCCAAGAGGCGCTGACGGTCCGTCCGGAAAAAGAGAAATTCCGGGCCCCCCATTTCTGTGATTTCGTTCTGGCTCGATTGACGGAGCGAGAGCGACAAGGGATCTCGGTCATCCGGACGACCCTGGATATCGCCATCCAGGACAAGCTCGAGATCCAGCTCCGCCGCCAGGTGACCGCGCTCGCCAAAAAAGGGATTTCGAACGGCGCCGTTCTCGTTCTCGACAATAGGACGGGCGATATTCTCGCGATGGCCGGTTCGGCCGATTTCTTCGATTCCGTTCACGACGGACAGGTCAACGGCGCGACGGCCTTGCGCCAACCCGGGTCGACTTTGAAGCCGCTGACCTATGCCCTTGCCCTCGAA
>JBGOYP010000253.1:0-4227 GCA_041479785.1 Candidatus Aminicenantia bacterium
ATCGGCGCCGGCCCGGCCGGGCTCTCGGCCGGATACTTCCTGGCCCGGAAAGGGTTCCGGCCGACGATCTTCGAAGCGCTGTCCGTTCCCGGCGGCATGCTGGCCGTCGGCATCCCCGACCATCGGCTGCCGAAACCGGTCGTCCAGAAAGAGGTCGAGCGCATCAAGGACGCCGGCGTCGAAATCCGAACGAACAAAATCCTCGGCAAGCACTTCACGATCGACGGGCTGTTCAAGGCCGGCTTCAAGGTCGTTTTCTGCGCCACGGGGGCCGGGCAATCGATGGCGATGGGTATCCCGGGAGAGGACGCCGAGGGCGTCATTCACTCCCTGGAGTACCTCCGGGACGTGAATCTCGCCGGCCACGCCAAAGTCGGCCGGCGGGTCGTCATCGTCGGCGGCGGCAACTCCGCCATCGATGCGGCCCGGGCCGCTCTACGCGACAAGGCCAGCGAGAAGGTGACGATCTTCTACCGCCGGACGAAAGCCGAGATGCCCGCCATCGCCGAGGAAGTCGACGCCGCCATCGACGAAGGCATCGACATCCAATTCCTCGTGGCGCCGATTAAGGTCATCACGAGCTACGGCAAGGCGACGGCCATCGAGTGCGTCCGGATGAAACTTGGCGAGAAGGACGCCAGCGGCCGGCCGAAGCCGGTTCCGATCGAGGGCTCGAACTTCGTCCATGAGCTCGACACGCTCATCCTGGCCATCAGCGAGCGGCCGGACACCTCCTATATCGGCGAAGGCGACGAGATCCGCCGCCACGGCGAGAACATCGTCATCGACGAGGACACCGCCATGACGACGCGGGCGGGCGTCTTTGCCGGCGGCGACGCCGTGACCGGCCCGAGTTCGGTCGTCGACGCCATCGCCGCGGGCAAGCTCGCCGCCGAAACGATCGAGAAGCACCTCACGGGACGGCCGCTGCGGCGAGACCATCGCCTCACCCGCCCGTCCCAGTACGTCAAGCCCTGGATGCTTTCCGAGGAGGAACTCCAGATCACGAAGCGGGCGAAGATGATCCACCTGCCTCCGAAGGACCGCCACAAGAACTTCAAGGAAGTGGAGATCGGCCTGACCGAAGACGCCGCCGTACGGGAAGCCCGGCGCTGCCTGCGCTGCGACCTGGAGACCGCCGACGGCAAATCCGCGACGAAGGAGCCCTCATGATCAAATTCCGCATGAACGGAATGGATGTCCAGGCCGAGGAGGGTTCGACGGTCCTCGAGACGGCCCGTTTCTACGGGCTCGAGATCCCGACCCTCTGCTACAACGAAGGGCTGACGCCCTGGGGCGGATGCCGGCTCTGCCTGGTTGAAATCGGCGTCGAGCCGAAGAGCAAGCTCGCCTCCTCCTGCACGTATCCGGTCGAGGAGGGTCTGATCGTCCGGACGGATACGCGCCGCGTGATCGATGCTCGGCGAATGATGATCGAGCTCATGCTCTCGACCGCGCCGATGTCCAAAGAGATCCAGGACTTGGCCTCGAAGTTCGGCGTCACCCGGCAGCGGTTTGAACCGCGCAACGAGGAGTGTGTGTATTGCGGGTTGTGCATCCGGATATGCGCCGAACAGATGGACGCCCGGGCGATCGGGTTCCAGAACCGGGGTTTCAAGCGGAAAATTTCGACGCCCTTCGATATCCGGTCCGAGGACTGCCGGCTCTGCGGCGCCTGCATGTATGTCTGCCCGGCCTGCGCGGCCCGCTGCGGCGGCCCGAACGCCGATACGGACATCTGCAACGCCTGCCTGCAGATCGAGCCGACCTGCCTCGATCAATACGACGAGTTGAACTGCTGGATGTATGATGCCGGCCGGTGCGGCACGTGTGTCCAGGATAATCGCAAATAATCTCAAGCAACAAGGAGACCCAAATGTCATTCACGAAAATCAATCGAAGCGCGGCGACGTTAACCAAAAACAGGACCGAAGGTTCGATCAGCGCCATCAGCGGGATGTGCGTCACCTGTGTGGACGGCTGCATCGGAATGTGCGAGATCGGGAAATCCGCCTACCGGGGACCGGAGGTTCTCTACCCCCAACCGTTCGGCATCATTACCGCGGCCTCGGAGAAAGAATATCCCTATGACCTGTCCCACTTCAGCATCATGGGCACGGCCGTCGGGGCTTACGGCGTCGAGGCGGACAGCGACAAGGCGACGTTCGAGAAAGTCTCGGTCGAGACCAAGATCGGCCGCGACAAGTCGATCAAGCTGAAAGTGCCCTTCATCTGCGGCGGGATGGGCTCGACCAACGTCGCGAAGCAGAACTGGGAAGGCCTGGCCATCGGCGCGGCGACCGCGGGCTCGATCCTGACGATCGGGGAAAACGTCGCGGCCATGGACGAGGGCGCGGAGATCAAGAACGGCAAGGTCGTCCGCAGCCCGGACCTTGAAAACCGGATAAAGCTTTTTAAGGATTGGCAAGACGGCTACGGTACGGTCGTCGTCCAGGCCAACGTCGAGGACACGCGGCTGGGCGTCCAGGAATACGCCATCCGTAAGCTCGGCGTCGAAGCCGTGGAACTCAAGTGGGGCCAGGGCGCCAAGGACATCGGCGGCGAAGTCAAGATCAAAAACCTGAAAAAAGCCCAGGAGCTGAAGCGCCGCGGCTACATCGTTCTGCCCGACCCCGAAGAGGCCAGCGTCATCTCGGCCTTCGAGAAGGGCAGCTTCAAGGAATTCGAGCGGCATTCGCGGCTGGGCATGGTCGAGGAAGACAGCTTTATGAAACGCATCGAAGAACTGCGGAAAGCGGGGGCGAAGTATGTCTTCCTCAAGACGGGCGCCTACCGGCCCGCGGACCTCGCCCGGGCGGTCAAATACGCCTCCAAAGCCAAGCTCGACATGCTGACCGTGGACGGCGCCGGCGGCGGGACGGGCATGAGCCCCTGGCGGATGATGAACGAATGGGGCATTCCGAGCGTTGAAATCTGGAGCCTGACCTACGACTACGCTCACAAACTAGCGAAGAAGGGTGAGTATGTCCCCGACCTCGTCTTCGCCGGCGGCATCACGTTCGAGGACCAGATCTTCAAAGCCCTCGCCCTCGGCGCGCCCTACGTCAAGGCCGTCGGCATGGCCCGCAGCCCGCTGGCCGCGGCCATGGTCGGCAAGACGATCGGCAAGCGGATCGAGGAAGGCCAGATCCCGGTGTATGTCGAGCGGTTCGGCAATTCCCGCGAGGAGATCTTCGTCGCCGCGCCCGAGCTCAAGCTAAAATACGGCAAGCGCTTCGCCGACCTCCCGAGCGGCGCGATGGGCTTGTACAGCTACTTCAAGCGGCTGAACCAGGGGCTGCGCCAGCTCATGGCCGGAAACCGCAAGTTCGCCCTGAGTTACATCACCCGCGACGACATCGCCGCGTTGACGAAGGAAGCGGCCGACATCAGCGGCATCCCGTACGTCCTCGACGTCGATAAGGACGAAGTCGAGAAGATCCTAAAGGGTTAAGCTTATTTATGAGCGTCTCGGGCTTCGGGCCCGGGCCCTTCGTGTAAGTTCGGTGGTCATTCCGGGGACACGGGCTTCGGCCCATGTCCCCTTTTTTTATTCTCTCGGATAAGACAGTCCGACGCCGAGCCGACGCTGGAGCGGGGGCGGGGCCCCGTCGTTCGGCACCCATGTCCGCGAGCTCTGGATCCGCAGCTCGGCGAACTCGCGGCTCGGCAGAGCAAGTCTGACGTCGTGCCAGTCGTGGTCTCGGAATTCCACGACGGACTCTCCCCCGCCTTCAACCCGGAACGCGACGTGGACCGGGTTTTCCCCGATTCCGGGATGATTGCAGATGGCCCGCAGCCGGAGCTCGGACCGCCCGCGCACGGCGAGCGGGTCCCACGCTTTTTGGGACGTCCATCGCATCCAGAGGTCCTCGCCCCAATTTTCCCATTCATAAAATCCGTAGGGTAACCCCGGGACCACCGCGACCCGTTTGAGCAGCGCTTTGGCCGTCTTCGTCCGGCCCCAACGCCCGGACCGGGCGAACACGAAGAACGACCGGCGCGGGTATTCGAACGAGGCGTCGAAGCGCTCGTGAAGAAGCCGCTCCACCTCCCCCAGCCTTCTCAGCCCCGCCCGGCGGAAGGCCCGCTCCCACCAGGGGATCGCGGCATGGGTGAGATGGCCGAGATGGGGACGGCCTTTATCGTCGAGCGGGATGTTCCGGAAGGGACGGCCGCGTTCGGCGTCGCGGCGCCATTCCTCGAATTGAAGCGGATAGAGTTCGG
>JBGOYP010000254.1:0-4190 GCA_041479785.1 Candidatus Aminicenantia bacterium
CCCAATATCACCGCCCTCCTCGACCCCGCCAACGTGAAATGGAAGGACCTCCTTTCGCCCGGGATCGGCGTCCCGACCGAGTACGGGAAGGACAAAGTCGAAGCCCTCCAGGCCGAACGCCAACTGAACCGGAAAACCCAGTCCGACGACATCGCCGCAGCGAAAAAGAAGAACGCGCCGGAGGCCGAAATCAAGAAGATTCAGGAGAAGTTCCAGGCAGCCGACAAAGCGATCGCGGCCAAAATCGAGGACATCCGTAAGGCATATGCGTCTCTGGCCGACAAAGTCGGAGTCTTCGAAGGCGCGGGTTACGCCGCCAAGGGCCTCTATCGTCCGATGATGAACTGCATCATGATCTCGAACCCGAAGGATGAGTTCTGCCTCGTCTGCCGGCGAGCGATCACCCGGATGATCGAATTCTACAGCGGAGCGAACTAGAGCAATGAAAAAAACGACCCTGATCGCCCCTGCCTTCGTTTTGGGACTTATCGCGACCGGGATCGTCGGCGCCGGCCAGATTGTGGGACGGCAAAGCGACGGCCGGATCTTATCGCCGGCGCAACAGGTGATCGCGCCGGCCGGACACCAGGTCGACTTGCCCGGGATGCGGCCGCTTGCTCTGGCCCTCAGCCCGAACGGCCGGAGATTGGCCGTGTCGGGGCGGACGCACGAGGTCGTCATCCTCGACCCGGAAACCGGCGCGATCATCAGTCATGTTCCGTTGCCGCCTGAACCGCCCGACGCGACAAAACCGGCCCCGTCGTCCGATAACATCCTCAAGCCCGACGAAAAAGGTCAGGTCAGCTTCACGGGGCTGATTTTCTCTCCCGACGGGATGAGCCTTTATCTCAGCAACGTGAACGGAAGCGTCAAAGTCTTCACTGTGGACGATGACGGAACTTTCGCCGGATCTCGCGTCATCAGTATCCCCCGCGCCGACGCCCCGCGCCGCAAGGAGGAGATTCCGGCCGGGCTCGCGGTTTCCCGGGACGGCAAGCGTCTTTATGTCGCCCTGAACCTGTCCAACCAGCTGGGTGAGTTCGACGCCGCAACGGGAACGCTTCTCCGGACCTTCGATGTCGGCGTCGCGCCATACGACGTCGTCCTCTCGGGGACAAAAGCCTATGTCAGCAACTGGGGCGGCCGCCGTCCGAAACCCGGCGACATCACCGGACCCGCGGGGCGCGGGACGCTCGTCAAGGTCGACCCGCGGACGTTCATCGCCAACGACGGGTCTGTCAGCGTCATCGACCTGAAGGCGGGCCGCATCACGGCCGAGATCGTGGTGAACCTGCATTCGTCCGCCTTGGCGCTTTCCCCCGACCGCCGCTACCTTGTTTGCGCCAACGCCGCGAGCGACAACCTGAGCGTCATCGACACGCGAACGGACCAGGTCGTCGAAACGGTCTACGTCAAGCCGAATCCGTCCGACCTCTTCGGCGCCTCACCCAACGCCCTGGCCTTCGATAAAAAAGGCAAATATCTCTATGTCGCCAACGGCACGCAAAACGCCGTCGCCGTCGTCCGGTTCCTGCCGTCGAGCCGCGCCTCGCAATTCCTCGGACTCGTCCCCGTCGGCTGGTACCCCGGCGCCGTCCTCTTCGACGCCCGCCGCGGCCAGCTCGTCGTCGCGAACATCCGGGGACTGGAAACGACCAAAGGCCTGGACAAGCGAAGCGGCGGGATGGGCTTCAACACTCATCAATACCGCGGATCGTTGTCCTTCGTTCCGGTTCCGAAGGACGACGACCTGCCGCGCCTATCGGCCTCCGTCTGGGAAAACTATCATCGGGATAAGATCGCCCAGGCGTTTCTTCCGCCGAGGACCGGCCAGCGTCCCCGGCCCATCCCGGAGCGCGTCGGTGAGCCGAGCGTCATCAAGCACGTCGTCTATATCATCAAGGAGAACCGGACGTACGACCAGGTTCTGGGCGATGTGGGCTTGGGCAACAGCGACCCCTCCCTTACGATCTTCGGCGAGCGGGTCACCCCCAATCAGCATAAGATGGTTCGGGAGTTTGCCCTTCTCGACAACACCTACTGCAACGGAATCCTGAGCTCCGAGGGGCACCAGTGGTCCACGACCGCCTTCAGCACGGACTATGTCGAGAAATCCTACGCCGGCTGGCCGCGGAGCTATCCCGACGGCATGGGCGAGGATGAATCGGACGCCCTGGCGTATGCGCCGACGGGCTTCATCTGGGACAACGTCCTGCGCCACGGCAAAACGCTCCGGGACTACGGCGAATTCGGCATGCACACGGTCCGCTGGGCCGACCCCAAGAGAAAAGGCGACCCCGACTGGGCGGCCTGCTGGCGGGAATACCGCCATCCTATGGGAGAAATCCTTTTCGGGTCAGAACCGGCTATCGAATCGCTCCGCCCCTATCTCGCCGCGAAAACGGTCGGCTGGAACATGGAGGTCTCCGACCAGTTCCGCACCGACTATATCTTGAAAGAACTGAAGGATTATGAGAAGGCCGGGACCTTTCCGGACCTCGTCCTCATCTGTCTCCCCGATGACCACACGAGCGGGACGAAAGAAGGCAAACCGACGCCCGTTTCTTATGCGGCCGACAACGACCTCGCTTTCGGAAGGATCGTCGAAGCTCTGAGCCACAGCCGGTTTTGGAAAGATATGGTCATCTTCGGAATCGAGGACGACCCTCAGGACGGCTGGGACCATGTCAGCGGCTACCGGACGACGGCCTATGTTGTCAGCCCATACGCGAAACGCCGTCAGGTCGTAAGCACGTTCTATAACACGGTCAGCCTTCTCCGGACGATCGAACAGATTCTCGGGCTTCCTCCAATGAACCAATTCGATGCGGCCGCCGACCCGATGTTCGACGTTTTCACCGAGACCCCCGACATCACGCCTTTCACCGCCGTCTCCAACCAGGTCCCCCTCGACGAGGTCAATCCGCCGCCGGCCAAAATCAAGGACCCGCTCCTTCGCCGGCAGGCGAGTCTGTCCGCCCGGCTCGATTTCAGCCGCGTGGATGCGTGTCCCGAAGAGACGCTGAACCGGATCCTCTGGCACGCCGTCAAAGGCAGCGCCGTACCGTATCCCGCACGGGCAACCAGCGGACGGACGAGCGGAGACAAGGACGATCAATAAATCGTGAGGTGATCCATGAACCCCAGTCGTCTCCCGACTCTGCGTAATTTCCGCGGGAGGTCAACCGCGCGCCGCCGGATCGGCGCCGCGATCGCCGTCCTCTTCGTATTCGCCGTATCCGCCCGGGCCGGGATGCTCATCCCGGACGACGAAATCACGAACGATTTCGTCCACCTCAGGATCTCCGACGGCCTCTCCCAAGGCTCGGCCAATGCCATCCTGCAGGATCGTCAGGGTTTTATCTGGATTGGGACCGAAGACGGGCTCAACCGGTATGACGGATACAAGTTCAAAATCTACAGGACTTCCGAAGACCCAAAAAGCCTGAGCAACAACTGGGCGAAGGTCCTCTACGAAGACTCCCAGGGCGCGATCTGGGTCGCGACGCCCAACGGCCTGAACAGATACGACCCGGCCACGGACAACTTCACCCGCTTTTTCAACGATCCCGAAGATCCTCAAAGCCTGAGCGATAACGATATTTATGCCGTCTACGAAGACCGGGCCGGAACGCTTTGGGTCGGGACGGGAGCGGGCGGGTTGAACGCCTATGATCGCAAAACCGGAAAATTCCGGCGCCTGGGTCGAGATCTGAAAGGAAGACCGAGCACGGCGGCGAACGCCATTCATGACATCCGTGAAGACCAGTCCGGCCTCCTATGGCTCGCGACCTACGGAGGTCTCCACGCCTTCAACCCGAAAACGGGCGCCGTGACCCGTTATGTGAACGACCAGAAGGACCCGCACAGCCTCAGCCACAACCAGGTCAACCTGGTCTTCGAAGACCGCCAAGGGACCCTCTGGGTCGGGACGAACGGCGGCGGCTTGAATGCCCTGGACCGGGCAACCGGACGGTTCGTCCGGTATCTCAACGCGTACGGCGACCCCCGGAGCCTCAGCAACAACAACGTTTATGCGATCTGCCAAGACCGGGCCGGAAATCTCTACATCGGAACGAACGAAGGCTTAAACCGGTTCGACTACCAAAAAAAAGATTTCTCGGTCATCCGCAACGACCCCGCCGACCCCGGCAGCCTGAGCTATGATTACGTCGTATCGATTTACGAAG
>JBGOYP010000255.1:0-4186 GCA_041479785.1 Candidatus Aminicenantia bacterium
GCGAAGTCCTTCCCACCGAAGGGCAGATCATCATCGGCGGCAAGAACATCCTCCGCCTCACCAACCATACAATCTATACTCTGCGGCGCCATATGGGGATCGTTTTCCAGGACTTCCGGCTCATGTTCCACAAACGCGTTTTCGATAACGTCGCCATCGCCCTCCGTGTCCAGGGAACTCCGCTGCGCGACATGAAACGCCGGGCGTTCATCGCTCTGCGGATGGTCAATCTTCAGCACAAGATCTGGGACTATCCGACCTCGTTGTCGTACGGCGAACAGCAGCGGGTGGCCATCGCTCGGGCGATCGTCAACACTCCCCGGCTCCTGCTCGCGGACGAGCCGACCGGCAACCTCGACCCCCAGCTCGCCCACGATATCTTCGGCCTGTTCCGCGAAATCAACAAGCAGGGCACGACGGTCGTCATCTGCACGCATGACAAAGAGCTTGTCCGCCGCTTCGGCGGCCGCGTGCTCACCCTCCACGAGGGAAAACTCCAAGGAAAGGACTCGCTCTAATTCTCGTCCGACCGAAATATTTCGTGAGAGAGGCCGCCCACAACCTCTGGAAGTTCAAGGCGCGTCATGCCTTCGCGCTGACGATCATCGGCCTGTCGTTCGTCATCCTCGGCGTTTTTCTGGCTTTGGCGAACAACCTCCGTTTCCGGGCCCGGGAGCTCGGTCGGGACCTCACCGTCGTGTTCTACCTGCATAAGGATCGGCCGGCCGCGGAAAGGGAATTCGTCGTCGACGAGATCCGCCGTTCGCCCCTGGTCGAGTCGGTCCGCGTCGTCAGTCCCGAGATCGCGTCGAAGAAATTCGCGGAGGATTTCCCCGACCTCCGGGAGGTCGTTATCAACCTCGACGCCAATCCTTTTCCTCCCGCCGTCGAAGTGACCTTTAAAGACCCGGCCCTTCCGACGGCCACCATTGTCTCGTTCATCGCCGAGGTCAAAAAGAACGCCGCCGTCGAGGACGCCCAATTCAACCGCGACTGGGCCGAACGGGTCCGGTCCCTCGGCCGTTTGGCCGAGGTGGTCGGGCTGTTTCTCGGCGGGATCCTGATCCTGGCCTCATTCGTCATCGTCTCGAATGTCATCAAGCTCATCGTCATGTCCCGGCGGTCCGAGATCGAAATCCTGAGGTTCGTCGGAGCCACAAACCTGTTTATCCGCATCCCGTTTCTCCTCGAAGGGGCGATCCTGGGGGTGGCCGGAAGCCTTCTCTCGCTCCTCCTCGTTTTTGTGCTGATCAAACTTTTCCCGCTTATCGCCGGGCCGTCGCTCGGCGCGTTCCACGAGATCCTGGGATTCCGGTTCCTCAGCTGGAGCCAGGCGATCGCCCTTGTCCTGGGCGGCGGCGCCGTCGGCCTGGTCGGAAGCCTGAGCTCGCTGGCTCGGTTCCTGCGTTCCTGACGCCGGGAAACCGCGTCCCGCCGTGCGGTCCGGAAGCGGGCCCCTATTCTCGAATTGACACAACTCCTTGATTCCCCTAGAATTGTCTTGAATGGCCAGTCTCGGTCAGGACCTCAAACGGGAGCGCGAGCTTCGGGCCATATCGCTGCAAGATATAGCCGAACAGACCAAGATCAACATCCGTTTCCTCCGGGCGCTCGAAGAGGATAAGCTCGACGTCCTCCCCGGCGGCTTTTTCGTCAAGGCCATTTTACGGGCTTACTCGAGATATCTCGGCATCGACGAGGGCTCGGTCCTGAACAAATACCAGGAAGACATCTTTCTCGAGCAAGAAGCGGTCACCGCCGATAAATCCAAAGCCGAGGTTCGTCCTTCGATTCCGAAGCCCAACGGCGCTCCGAAAAAAGTCCTGAGGTCAGAGAGAAAACCCCGGGTAAAGGACCGAAGAGACCGCCTCTTCTGGACCTTGGCCGGTATCGCGGCCCTGTGTTTCGTGGCCGTCGTGACCGCCGTCTACGTCGTCTTCCTTCGGGCACGGCCCGGCGACCGGCCCGCTCCGAAACCGCCGGTCGTCGCTCCGGCAGAAAACTCCGCGGTCTCGTCCGCTCGTCCATCCGTCGCCTCCCCTCCCGCCACGACGCCCGAGATGCGTCTCGAGCTGACCTTCACGGCCGCGACCTGGATCCAGGTCGCGGCTGACGGCGACGTCCGCATCGACGGCTTGTACCAGCCGGGCGCCACGGCCTCGTGCGCGGCCAAGCGCGAATTCGTCCTCCAGACCGGGAACGCCGGCGGATTCGATTACCGGGTCGACGGCCGGCCGGGAAAACCCCTGGGGGCGTCCGGTGCCGTTCGGACGAACGTCCGGATCGCCCGGGACACGCTCGAACAATTTCTGAGGTGACCGGCCATGGAGAACAGCAAGACCCGGGGTTCCCGCATCATCGGCGGAATCATCGTCGTCCTCATCGTCCTATTTCTCGTCATCGACTATTTCATCCGCCAGTCCGCGGAGTTCTCGACGACGAACGTCACCAACATCCTCCTCGTCTCGCTGCAGATCATCGTCCTTCTCCTCGCCCTCATCCTCTTCTTTGTCCTCGGCCGCAACCTCATCAAGCTCTATCTCGAGCGGAAACAGAGGGTCCTGGGCGCGCACTTCAAGACCAAGCTCGTCATCTTCTTCACCGCCCTGTCGTTCATCCCGACCCTGCTCCTTTTCATCTTCACCAGCCGGCTGATCAACCGCAATATCGAACAGTGGTTCACGACGCCGCTCGATAAAATCCTCGACGACACGAAGAGCGTCGCCGAAGGATTCACCATCACCACGTCGGACCTGACGCTCCATTATGCGCAGCAGCTGGTGAAGGAGATCCGCCGCCAGAACCTCTTGGCTCCCGAGAACCGGTCCCGGCTCGAAGACTTCATCCGGTCGAAGCTCACCGAATACAAGCTGGACGAGATTGCGATGTTTCAACGGTCGGTGGAGCAGTTCACATTTCTGAATCCCAACCTGCCTCTCCAGGACTACCAGGACCTCCAGGAAGACGTCCTCCGGCGGGCCATCCTCGGTGACCCCGTCAGCGAGATCAAACCCATGGGGTCGGGCGTCTTCGTCCGGCGCGGCGTCAGCCTCACGGCCCCGAACGGCGGCAACGCCCTCGTGATCACGGGTAAGTTTCTGCCCCAGAATTATGCCCAGAAGATCGCCTCCCTCACCGCCTTCATCGAACGGTATAAAACGCGAACGCTGCAGAAAGACCTGGTCAAGACGCTGTTTTCCATGATGCTTATCTTCGTGACGCTGCTCATCGTCTTCGCCGCCGTCTGGATCGGGTTCCACATCGCCAAGAGCATCACCGTGCCGATCGAGAAGCTCGCCCTGGCGACCAAGGAGGTCTCCAAGGGGAACCTCGCCGTCCGGGTGGACGACCCCGCCTCGGACGAGATCGGCATCCTCATCGAGTCGTTCAACCAGATGATCGCGGACATCAAGGACGGACAGCGGAGCATCGCTCAGAAGACGGCCGAGTCCGAAGCCCGCAAGCAATACATCGAGACCGTCCTCAACACGATCAACACCGGGGTCATCGCTCTGGATGCGCAGGGAGCGGTGGCGGCGATCAACCCGTCCGCCCGGGCCATGCTCGGCCTTCCGGGCCAAGACGGCGTGGGACGTCACTACCGGGAGCTCTTGGGCGACGCCCGCTACCGGGATTTCATCCAGGTCGTGGATAACGCCCTCAAGGTCCGCCACCGCATTTTCGAAAAGGAAATCCAGCTCGTCCTCGACGGACAGCAGATGACGATCGCTTTGACCGTGACGCCTCTCCGGCCGCCGGGGCAGGACTTCTCCGGGCTGATCGTCGTCCTCGACGACCTCACCCAGCTCATCGTGGCCCAGAAGATCGCCGCCTGGAAGGAGGTCGCGCAGCGGGTCGCCCACGAGATCAAGAACCCCCTGACCCCGATCCAACTGAACGCCGAACGGATCATCAAAACGCTCAAACGGGCCGAGCCGGGCGGAAACGAACTCATCGATCAGGGGGCCAAGGTCATCATCGCCGAGGCGCAGACGATCAAGTCGCTCGTCGACGAATTCTCGGACTTCGCCCGCCTGCCCAAGACCGTCCTCCAGCCGGCGGACATCCGCGACATCATCCTCCAGGTCGTGACGATGTTCCGCGGGATTTTCGCCGACGTTCAGTTCGACGTCGTTCTGGCGCCCGACGTTCCCTCCCCGATTCAAATCGACCCCGACCAGATGAA
>JBGOYP010000256.1:0-4185 GCA_041479785.1 Candidatus Aminicenantia bacterium
ATGCAGGCGGAACGTCTGAAAAAAAGATGAATCTTTTCTGAGATCAGGCCTTCAGCTTCTCGAAATTATCAAACCATTATTTCATCGTCGCCTTGGCCCTCTCCTCCTGGGACAGAGCGGCCAGTTCCTGCACTTTCATCTTATCCAAGCCCAGTCCCTCCGCGACCCGAGAGCCGTAGTCCGGGTCGGCCTTGTAAAACACCGCGCATTGGCGGAGCTGGATCCTTTTCTGGGCATTCCCGAGGTGGCTCACGATGTTCCCGATAAGGTTCGTTCGGTCCTGGTCGGTCATCACCTTCCGGAAGAGCGTGCCCGCCTGGACGAAGTCGTCCTGGGGATAGGCCGGTTTGTGCCGGGCCGCCAGGCCCGCGACGTCGATGGGCGGCTCCGCGTAAGAAGGGTTGGGCGCCGGACCGCCGAAGCTGTTCGGATAGAAGTTGGGGTATCCGTCGTTATCCAGGTTTTGGCGCATGAATCCGTCGCGTTGGTAATTCTTAATCTTGGCCTGCTTGGCCCGGTTGACCGGAAGCTGCTCGTAGTTGGGGCCGAGGCGGTGGCGGTGCGTATCATGATAGGCGAACAGCCGGCCCTGCAGCATCTTATCCGGCGAGGGCCCGATGCCGGGGACGAAGTTCGCCGGGCTGAAAGCGGCCTGTTCCACCTCATCGAAATAATTCTCAGGGTTCCGGTCGAGAACCAAACGGCCGATGGTGATCGGCGGATAGTCCGCGTGCGGCCAGACCTTGGTGATATCGAAGGGATCGAACCGGTACGTGTTCGCATCCTGGGGCGGCATGATCTGAACCTCCACCCGCCAGGAAGGATATTCTTTGCGTTCGATCGCTTCGAATAAGTCCCGGGTGGCATGGTCCGGGTTTTTGCCGGCCATTTCTTGCGCCTGCTGCCGGGTGAAATTTCTGACCCCCTGTTCGGTCTTGAAATGGTATTGCACCCAGACGTGCTCGCCCTTGGCGTTGTACCACATATACGTGTGGCTCGAGTATCCGTTCATATGGCGGTAGCTGTAGGGCGTCCCGCGGTCGGAAAAGAGAACGGTCACCTGGTGGATCGATTCCGGGGTCAGCGACAAAAAGTCCCAGAACATGTCCGGGTCGGGAAGATTGGTCCGGGGATGGCGCTTTTGGGTGTGGATGAAATCGGGGAACTTGATGGTATCCCGGATGAAAAACACCGGGGTGTTGTTCCCGACCATGTCGTAGTTGCCCTCCTCGGTATAAAACTTCAGGGCGAAGCCGCGGGGGTCCCGGGCGGTATCCGCCGAGCCCTTTTCCCCGCCGACGGTGGAAAAGCGGAGAAAGACCTCGGTCTTTTTCCCCACGGGGGACAGGAACGCCGCCCGAGTATACCTGCTCACGTCATGGGTCACCTCGAAGTGACCGTGGGCCCCCGCCCCCTTGGCGTGGACCACCCGTTCCGGGATTCGCTCCCGGTCGAAATGGGCCAGCTTTTGCAGGACGTGAACATCCTGCATGAGGAGCGGGCCCCGCTCGCCGGCGCTGACGCTGTTCTGGTCGTCCGCCACCGGGGCGCCCCAGGCCGTTGTTAATCGATTGTCGTCTTTTGTCATGGAAGCACCTCTTTTAATAATTTCATAACGATTGTGAAAATCAAAAATAGAATAGTTATGATACCACAAGGCGCGGAAAAATCGAGGGCGGCATCCGCTTCTTCCGGACTTAAAGAATTAGCCTACCGTTGCCAGAGGAGATATCCCGCCAGATAGGACCGGTCATTACCGGATATTGAGATAATAGTCCGTTCGGCCGCCGGTCGTATCCCACGCTTGGATTCCGACATAATACGTTCCCGCCTGGAGCCGGAGGCTGATCAATTCGTCGTCGCCCTTCTGTTGCGTGCTTTTCGCTTTGAATGTCAGGCTGCTCGAAGACGCTTTTTGGAAGAGATAGAGATCGAGGTCATCGCTGGTCACGGGGTAGGTCAGGGCGATGTTCACGGTCTGGCTCGACGTGAGGGTGAACGCATACCAGTCGTGGATGGTCTGCGTGCCTTTCTTGGTCAGTTCGACGTTAGCATCGTTGATCACTTGGCCCGAGTCGTCGTCCTCGGTGTTGCCGATGACCACGTTCGCCAGGGCGGCAAAAGGATTGACCGACGTCCAGGTATCGTTCGGCTCGGTTTCCTGGGTGAGCGTGGGAATCGGCCCCGTGTTGACGTTCTTCAAGGTGACCTCGCCTGTCTTGGACACATCGGCGCCTTGCGGGTCATTGTCGTCGTAGCTGTAGTTCCAATTGGCTTTAACCGCGCCGACGCCGTCGGCATAATATTCGAACTCGTTCTCGTCGACGTCGTATTCGTTGTACTGGGAATATTGAGTTTTGTACTGGCACGCGATCGTCGTCGTGTTGTACGTCCCCGCGGGCACAGTCACGGACCCCGTCGAGATTTTGCTATCGGCGAAGCCGGGCATTTTGGAGAGGAGCAAGCCGTTGGAGCTGAACTCCATCGAGAACGGCGACAGGATCGTCAGCCAATCATTCCCGCTCCAAATCTGCAGCCCGTCCGTGTTCTGGAGGAGGTATTTGATCTCGACCGAGAACACCCCTGTCACGTCCGGGATCCTGGCGAACAGCAGGCGAGAGCAGTCTTTCCCACCCTTGCGGCCGGTGTTGTCCAGGACATAGACCGCCCATGAACCTTCGAACTCCTCGATGCTCGGCGGATTCCACCCCACCCAGACCGAGCTTGATGTCTTGGCCCCGTAGAACCAGCGTTGGCCGGCGATCAAAGGGAACGACGGTATGGTGGTGGCTTTTGTTTTAAAGGTCCAGGTATAGTCCGAAGCCATGGCGTTTCCCTGGTTGTCTTTCAATCCGCTGGCGACGGTCGCCGTATAGGTCGTCGAATAGTTGAGCGCGCTGGCGGGCGTAAACGTCCCCTTTTTTGTCGAAGAGTCATAGCTGACCGTGCCACTGACCGAGGTCGCGCCCGCTTTGAGAGTGATCGTCAGCGTTGTACTGTCAATCGTTTCGGATAAGACCGCGGATATGATGACGTTGGTTTCGACGTTGGTCGCGCCGTTCGCCGGCGATACCGACGAGACCGAAGAAGGAGTCGTATCCTTAACCGTCGTTGTCGTGTTCGACGAGCTCGAGCCGCCGCAATCGCTTCCAATGAACAACCCGCAACTGACGGCCATGACGGCCACCGCAAGGACGACCCGGACGCTCCTATATTTCATAACGCCCCTCCTCTCGGGCAGACTCCCCGCCGACGGCTTATGACCGGCCCGCCTCGGCCACGATGATGAAATTATAGAGGCCGGACTTGAAGGTGTCAACCCGACAAAAACTCTTTTAAAGAATCAACATGCAGTCGCCATAGGAGAAAAACCTGTATTTCTCCCGCACGGCTTCGCGGTAAGCCCGGAGGATCAGGTCGCGGCCGGCGAACGCCGCGACGAGCATGAGCAGGGTCGATTTCGGAAGGTGAAAGTTCGTCAGCAGCCGGTCGATGACTTTGAATTCAAACCCAGGATAGATGAAGAGCGACGTCGCGCCGGGGCCGGGCTTGAGTCGCCCCTCCGTCCACGCGCTTTCAAGAGTTCGGACGATTGTCGTCCCGACGGCGGTCACGGGCCGCGATTCCCTCTTGGCCGCGCCGATTTCGGCCGCGGCGGCTTCCGGGATCGCGTACGATTCTTCGAGCATCCTGTGGTCCTCGACGCGTTCGACCCGCATCGGCTGAAATGTCGCCAAGCCGACGTCGAGCGTCACACGCACTACACGCCCGCCCTTGTCTTCGATCTCGCGTAGGATATCCGGCGTAAAATGAAGCCCGGCGGTCGGCGCAGCAATGGCGCCGTCCTTGACCGCGAACACGGTTTGATACCGGATGAGGTCGTGCGGACGTTCTCGGGCATCCTGCTTTTTGCGCTTGATATACGGCGGCAGGGGAGCGTAGCCGATGTTTTTTAAATGGCCGAGAACGTCGCTGACCATAAAGCGCAGAGTCCGACGGCCTTCGATGCCGGTCCCGACGACCTCGGCCTGGAGACCGTCGGAAAAATCGATTTTATATCCGATCCGGACGCGTTTGGCGGGTTTGCATAAAACGTCCCATGACCCGGGAGCCTTTTCCTTTATGAATAGAAATTCGACCGACGCTCCGCTTCTCTTCCCCCAGGCTTTGGCCGGAATGACCTTG
>JBGOYP010000257.1:0-4144 GCA_041479785.1 Candidatus Aminicenantia bacterium
AGTTCGACGGATATGCGGGTAGAACAGGTCATTCCGTCGAACAGCCCCATCGGACTCGCTCATCACCCTGACGAGGGTCCCATTTCGCTTCGTCCTCTGGAGCCCCCCAATCGGCGGCACCTTTTCTTCTCCTTGCGATCAGACGAATCCCAAGAGACAAGCGCAGAGCCTTTTTTTTACCCCCCATTAATAACGGAGGACGAGCCTGGAGGGAACGAAGCGATCATCATAGTTTTTATAAAGCAGGTATTGCGTCCCTATATTTCTAGTCCCTCTTTCTTCCCTCGGGCGAGGGGAAAGAGAGCGAAGCGGACATAAGGAGATCTCGCCGTCGTGTTTCGAGTTCCGAGGGCAGCCCCTTTTTGGGGCCGCGAACATGTTTGAGCACGCGGTAATCCCCCGGAGGCGACCCGAAGGGCGAGGATCATGGAGGCAGTCCCCAACGGGCGTGCGGAGTTGTGAGCGCCGAAGGAAATCGGGAAACGTGCGAGCGTTAAGATCTCCGCCAGGCCGCGAGTCTCTTTCCCCGAGCCCTCCTCTGCCCCGAGCCCCCCGGTATGACAGAGGGCGGCAAGTGTGCTAAACTACAAAGGTTTTCCGAAGGAGGCCGCGATGGAACGTATGTTCGACGAAGAACTCAAGTCCCTGAAAGAAAAGCTCCTGCGCATGGCCGGGCTCGTCGAGGATTCGATCGAGCGTTCGATCGAAGGACTGCGGCTGCAAAAAGAAGAGATGGCCCGCGAGGTCCTGACGCAGGAGGAGGCCGTCAACCTGCTCGACGTCGAGATCGACGAAGGATGTCTGCGTTTGCTCGCCCTGCGGCAACCCATGGCGGGCGACCTTCGTTTTATCACGTCGGCCATGAAGATCGGGGCCGAGCTCGAACGCATGGGCGACCTCGCGGTCAACATCGCCGAGCGAACGCTCGAACTGTGCAAGGCTCCTCTGCTCAAGCCCCTCATCGACATCCCGCACATGGCCAAGCTGGCCCAAGCCATGGTCCGGGATTCGATCAACGCCTTTATCGCCCGGGACGACGCCCTGGCCCAGGACGTCTGCCGCCGCGACGACGAAGTCGATTCGCTCAACGACCAGATCTTCCGGGAGCTCCTAACGTACATGATCGAGGACCAGACCTCGATCAAGCGGGCCGTGGGCCTGATCCTGGTCGCCCGGCACTTGGAACGCCTGGCCGACCACGCGACGAACGTCGCCGAAGACGTCATCTACCTCGCCAAAGGCAAAACGATCAAGCACCATATCGATAAAAAGCGGGCCATGGGTTGCGCGGACGGCGAAAATAAGCCTTGAGTCCTCAGGGGCTTGACGAAAAAAAATCTTCGGCTCTTCTCCTCCGCCTGGGCGGACTGGGCGACCTGCTCGCGGTTTTGCCGTCGCTCCGGCTTCTTCGCGATGCGTTCCCGCGTTTTGCCCTCCATCTCCTCGGGCGGCGCGATTATGGAGAGCTCTTTCTCGACCGCGGCGTCGTCGACGCGGTCCATTCCGCGGACGACGCGATCTGGCTTCCCCTTTTCCATCCGCCCGGTCCGGCGCCGGCGGGATCGGCCGGTCGGTTGGCCGGCTATGACCTCGGCGTCGGTTGGTTTTACAGCTCCGCCGCCGCCAGCCCCTTCCTCGAGGGAGGGGCGGAATCGCCTTCGGGCTTCGCCTGGCATGTCTTCATATACAAACCCGAGTCCGGGCTTCCAGTCAGCCGGTTTTTCTTCGAAGCTACTCGGTCCTTTGCCGGCCGGCAGGCGCCGGCGGCCGCGACCTTCGAAGACTACGGCCGGCTGCCGGGCGCTCCCGCCGGGCCCCGCGCGCGCTTCGCCGTGATCCATCCCGGGAGCGGGGCGGTCCGGAAATGCTGGCCGCTCGACCGTTTTCTCGACATCGCGTCCTTCCTCGGCGGCAACGGTTTTACGGGCGCCATCGTGACCGGTGACGCCGAGCAACGCCAAGACGCGGACCTCGCCTCCGCCGTCCTGCCGCCGGGCTGGCGATTGTTGCGCCGTCCTGCCCTCGCGGAGCTCGCCCGGACCCTCGAATCCGCCGCGCTTTACGTCGGAAATGATTCCGGGGTAACCCATCTGGCCGCGGCGTGCGGGACGCCCGTCGTGGCGCTGTTTCTCAAGGAGAACGAGGCGGCCTGGCGGCCTTACGGCCGGCCGGTCGTTCTCGCCGCGGCCGCGATGGACCGCCTGTCCGTGAGGGAGGTTCGCGAAGCGATCGCCCGGACGCCGGTATTTTCTCCCTCCCGCGAATTGTGCTAACATGGAAAGGAACGATCGCGAGGGTGCCGATGAAGAAAGCGGACTGGCAGGACGACCTGACGACCTGCTTCGAGGACCTCAAGGTCGTGGCCCGGTGCCGCGAAGAGGCCCTCGAGCATTTCGAACGGTTCTGCGATTATGTCGTCGAGCCGGCGTTCGAGGCGCTGGTCGAAGAATTCCAGACATACCTGGTCAAGGCGCGGTTCTGGAAGGTCCGCGGCCGGTCCATCCATCTCGAGGTCCGCTTCCCGAAGTCCTCGGTTGACCAGTTTCATTATATTCTCTGGATGCCCCGCAATTCCGTCGAGCTTCGGCTGAAATTGACGGTCAAGTTCCGGAAATCCACGCAGGGACCGCTCGAGGAAAAGACCGTCGCGTTCATCGAAAATGTCCCGCCGGCCGAGATCCTGAAGCTCGACCAGGACGCGCTCGCCCAGGACGTCGTCGCGCGCTATAAGAAAGGTCTCTACGAGGCCGCTGCCGCGACCGATTGAGTTTATTTGTCCGGAGGTGCGGTGAAGACGATCACCATCCCGGCCCGGCTGTCCGAGGTCGACCGCGTCCGGGACTTTCTCCGGGCCGTCTTCGAGAAGGCGTTCTCCTCCGAAGAGGAATTCTTCAAAATCGAACTGGCCGTGGTCGAGATGTGCGTCAACATCACGCGGTACGCCTACCCCGACGGCGATGGCGACCTCTCCGTCGCGCTGCGCGAGGAAAGGCACCGGTTCATCGTGGAGATCCGCGACTCGGGAATTCCGTTCGACCCTCGGAGTGTTCCCAAACCGGACCTCGAGCATCTCGTCGCCTCGGGACGGAAAGGCGGGCTGGGTATTTATTTGGCCAGGACGCTGATGGACGGGTTCGACTACCGCCGCGAGGAAGGCCGGAACGTCCTGACGCTGACCAAGAAGAAATAGCTATTTGTCGAGGTTGTAAAGGACCTTGTCTTCCCCGTTCAGCTTGATCAGCCGGTCGACTTCCTTGAGGATCAGGTCCCGGCGCTTGAGGACGGACGTAATCTCCTCGTCGGTCAGATATTCGCCGACGGCGGCCCGGATGTCCGCGTCCGTCAGCGACCGGAGCTTCTCGACAAACGGCCGGGGCAGCTCGGACATGAGCTTGTCGCCTTCCTTCCCGCCTTTCCGGTAGATCAGGTCCTTCGTGAATTTCGACGACGTCCGGAACGACCGGGAGTGGTCGATGAGATACATCCGCCAGTCTTTGGTGATGCGGATGTTGGTCATTTGGCGGTCGTCGTTGGCGATGAGGTTGTCGAAGGCGCGCTCGAGGTACGTCGCCCGGTTCCAGTAGAAGACCTTGTAGGAGGGCATCTTGATGTTGTCGTCCGTCTTCTTTTTGAGGTTCATCTCGCTTTCGATCCAGAGTTGAAGCGAGCCGCGTTTTTCGTTGAACCGGCGTTCGACCGTGGGCGCGACCATATTCAGCCCGATGAGCCGGTCGACTTTGTAGGCGGCGATTTCCCACTTCCAGCTGTCGGGATAGCGGGCTACCCGGTCCTCGATATCTTTCCAGAGGCCGTCATGTTTAATCCCGTCTTTTTCCAGGGTGAGCCTCCAGGGATTCGTCACGGCCTCGGAACCGCCCATCTGTTCCTGGCCCACGATCGGCGCCGTTTTCAGGTACTCTTCCCATTTCGCGTCCTGGGCGAGGTCCTCCGGCAGAAATTGGGCCCCGGCGAGGACAAAGAGCGCCAGAAGGCCCATCCCGAGAACGAATGCCTTCAGAGGTTTGTTCATGGTCTTCCCCTCGATTGAATTTTTTTTATTCCGATGCTCTTCGGTCATTGCGTTTCTATCCTTCTTACGGGGCCTTGATCAAGACCCGGTCTTCGCCGTTTTGCTTGATCATGG
>JBGOYP010000258.1:0-4134 GCA_041479785.1 Candidatus Aminicenantia bacterium
CATAATTTCTTTAGATTCGATTGTTCAATTCTAGCTCAGATCGGAAGTCCGGTCAATGATCCCGGCCGGTTTCGCCGGACCCTCCCGGACTCGCCTGGAGGGACTTGCTCCTTCAAAAGTTCTTAACGCCGGCGGATTCTCCATTTTCTCGGCGGCGATGAACTCGCGACCGCGATTCGAGCCTTTAACAACGATTGTGTTGACATTTCGGGGTTATCGTTCAATCGAGCAACGCTCAAACATCATCGCCGCAAAGGTCTCCCTCGAAAATGGAGCCGCCGCGGGCTAAACTTTTGATGGTCGCTTCGTTCCCTCCAGGCTCGTCCGGAGCTCATATTCGGTTGGATAGCGGGCGTTCGGGGGACGTCGTCCGGAACCCGTCCGAGAGCGAGCCCTTCATATTTCTTTTTCCGAGCGAGGGGTGGAGGGCAAGGAGGCCATAAAGAAGCGAGAGGGCATTATCCTTTTTTCTAAGCGAGGGGCGGTATGCCCCGAGCGCTGCTTGACATGGCGGAAGGCCCGATTTATAACGGGACCGAATTGAAACGTATCCTCCCCCTGCTTTTTTTGGCGTGGACCGCGTGTTCGACCCGGACCGCGCCTCCGTCCATTTTTTTTGTTTCGAACGCGGGGAACGACCTTTGGTCGGGGCGGATGGCCGCGCCGAATACGACGGTGACGGACGGACCGTTCAGGACCCTAGAGCGGGCCAGACAGGCCGTTCGCGCAATATTAAAATCAGAAACGGAATCAGAGGCGACCGTGTTCGTCCGCGCCGGGACGTATCGCTTCCCCGAGACCTTGACCTTGGGACGGGAGGATTCGGGGTCGAAAGGCCGGAGCGTCCGTTGGCGGGCTTATGCCGACGAAGAAGTCGTCTTTTCGGGAGACCGTCCCGTCGCCGGGCTTGAGCCGATTCGGGACCCGGCTCTTGCAAAACGATTTTCCGCGGCCGCGCGCGATAAAATCGTTTTCGTCGACCTGCCGTCTCAGGGCATCACGGATTTCGGCGAGGTCACGCCGCGCGGCTCGCCGGGATTGGAGCTTTTTTATCGCGGCGAACGAATGCCCCTCTCATGTTATCCAAACGAGGGTTGGCTCAAGATTGCCGACGTCCCGCAAAACGGCCCCCGGCTTTTCCATGACGGGCTGGCGCGCGAAAAACGATATGACAATGTCCCCGTCGGCCGGCATTACGGCCGGATCACTTACGCGGGCGATCGTCCAAACTCTTGGGCGGACGCCCGCGATATCTATCTCCATGGATACTGGACTTGGGACTGGAGCGACTCATATCAGCGCGTTCAGTCCATCGACCGGGCGCGACACGAGATCACGATCGCCGAGCCTCATCACGGCTACGGTTACACGAAAAATCAACGTTTTCGCGTCCTGAATGTTCTCGAAGAGATCGACCGTCCCGGCGAATGGTGTCTCGACCGGACGAGCGGACGTCTTTATTTCTGGCCTCCGGGGCCGACGCGCGCCGGCGACGTCACGGTGTCCATGCTCTCCCGCCCGTTTCTTTCGCTCGAAAACTGTTCGGATATCTCGGTCGAGGGTTTTATTTTCACAAATTCGCGGGGCGGCGGCGTGGCCGTCCGGAACGGAGAGCGCGACCTCATCGCCGGTTGCGTGTTCACGAACCTCGGCGATACCGCGGTCGCCATCGACGGCGGCGCCGACACCGGCGTCCTGAGCTGCGATATCCACGACGTCGCCCTGGGCGGGATCAAGCTCGGCGGCGGCAACCGCGCGACCCTCACCCCGGCCGGGAATTTCGCGACCAACAATCATATCCACGATTATAGCGGGTGGGTGCGGACGGGGCAGTATGCGATTTGGCTGTCCGGCGTGGGGAACCGCGCCGACCACAACCTCCTTCATGACGCGCCTCACGAGGCGATCTCGATCGCGGGCAACGACCACGTCGTCGAATTCAACGAAGTCTTCGGGGTCTGCCGCGAGACGGGCGACGCCGGCGCGCTTCACACCGGCCGGAACTGGACCTGGCGCGGCAACGTCATCCGCCATAATTATTTTCACGACCTCCACGGGCCCGGGCTGCACGGCGTCATGGCCGTCTATCTCGACGACTGGGCCAGCGGGTTCAGGGTCTATGGAAACGTTTTTTTCCGCGCCGGCCGCTCGGTCCTCATCGGCGGCGGGCGTGACAACCTCGTCGAGAACAATATCTTTGTCGAAGGGGCGCCGTCTATCCACGTGGACGCGCGCGGCCTCGGCTGGGCGAAATATTATTTCGACGGAACGACGCCGACCCTCTATCAAACTTTCGACGAGGTGAACGCGGGCGCGCCGCCCTATTCCGAGAAATACCCCGAGCTGATGACAGTCCGCGAGGACGAGCCGGCGCTCCCCAAACACAACACGATCGTCCGGAACGTTTCGTTCGGCGGCCGCTGGCTCGACATCTACGACGCGAACGCGTTCGACTTTTCGATCGTCACGATGAAAGACAACGTGATCGCCGACCCGGTCCTGTGCCGCCGCCTCAAACCGGATTATCGCGGCTGGGACCCCTATTATCTGAACATCGACCTTCAGGACGGCTATGAGGCTTATAAAAACGGCGACCCGCGGATCCGCAAGGAATTCCAGGGCAACGTTTTTCTCGAAAGCGACCCCGGTTTTATAAATGCCGCTGGCGGCGATTTTCGGCTGAAGAAGGACTCGCCGGCCTGGCCGCTCGGCTTCAAGCCGGTCCCGTTTGAAAAGATCGGGCTGCTTCAAGATGCTTATCGCAAGGAGTTGCCTGTTCGGGGAAAGACTCCGGGAGAGCGTCCATGACTTCAAAAGACCGGATGATGCTCGCCCTTCACCGGGAAAAGCCCGACCGCCTGCCCGTTTCGGTCCACCAGTGGCAACAGTTCCATCTCGACACGTTCATGGGCGGGATGAGCGACCTCGAGGCGTTCCAGGCGGTCGGAATGGACGCCCAGATCCAGTATTTCGAGTCCATGGCCCAATTCTGGCTCACGGACGCGGACTTCACGAAGCTGAACACGTCGAGCTGGCGCGACCAAGCGGAGGTCGTCAGCGCTGACCCCGACCATCGTATCATCCATCATACGATCACGACCCCGGACGGCGTGCTCACTTACAAGACCGAGGGCGACCGGAAGACGACGTGGGTCAAGGAATATCTGATCAAACGCGACGAAGACATCCACTTGATCGATAAATATATGCCTGTGCCGAGGCTCGATACGCGGTCCGTCGCCAAGGCCTACGACGCGGTCGGCGATAGGGGCATCCTGCGCGGATTCGTCTGGGGCGACCAGGCCGGGTGCTGGCAGCACGCGGCCTGCCTCTACGACATCAACGCCCTGATCCTCGCGGCGATCGATAAGCCCGATTGGGTCCACGCGCTCTTAGCCATCCTGCTAGAAAAGAAACTCCGGTTTATCGAAGGCATGAAGGGGGCGAAGTTCGACCTCGTCGAGACCGGCGGCGGTTCGGCTTCCTCGACGCTCATTTCGCCCAAGCTTCACAAAGAGTTCTGCCTGCCTTACGACCGCATCATGAACGACGCTCTCCACGCGCTCGGATTCATGGCCGTCTATCACACGTGCGGCGGGACGCTTGGCCTCGAAGAGATGATCGTCGCGAACGGCGCGGACGCATCGGAAACGCTCGCCCCGCCCAGCATCGGGGGGAACCAGGAGCCGTGGGAGTTCAAGCGAAAGGTGGGCCGGCGACTGGCTCTCATCGGGGGGATCGACCAATTCAACACCCTGACGCGCGGAACAAAGGCCGACATCCGGCGGGCCGTCCACACGCTGTTCGAGAAGGTCGGTTCCGACGGCGGATATATCTGTTCGGCGTCCGACCATTTTTTCGAAACCCCGGTCGAAAAGATCGTCGCCATGGCCGACGCCGCCAAGGAATGTCTTTACTAAGACGGGGTCAGGCCTAGGTTTGACCACCCTGCTGGAGGAAGGAGGATCCCATGAACTCGAAAAGCGTCACGCGAACGACGCTCTTCTGTTTATTTGCGATGATGATGTTCCACGGGAATGTCTGGCCGTCCGAACAGGCCATGGTCCTGACTCCCAAACCCGGACCCGCGCCGCGGATCAACGGCGCGCAAGTCTTCGGCGTCCGGCCGGGTTC
>JBGOYP010000259.1:0-4127 GCA_041479785.1 Candidatus Aminicenantia bacterium
CACCCCACGGAGTCTTAGAAACTTTTATGAACGCCGCGCCTTGGAGGAGATCCAGTCATTGCTCTACAAGCTCGGCAACGATTTGTCGGACGCGCAGCGGCTTTCCGAATCCGCGCGCGCTTATGACGAAGCCTTGCGTTTGGGCGGCATCCCCGACCCTCGAGTGATCGACAGCCTGGTCGCCCTCGGCGACCGCTTCGAGAAAGCGGGAGACCTAGACCAAGCTATGAAGGCTTGGAAAACGGCCGCGAAACTTGACCGGAATCGCAAGGATATCGCGGCCCGGATCGCCAAGGCCCGCGCGATAAAATGACAAGTCTCGACGGGAGGCGGACGACATGAAAAATCCGAAGAATGTTGCTTGGATCATTTCCGCTTGTTTATTTATTCTGTCCGCGAATGATACAACGCCGAAGGATCAGAATAACATCGGCCCCCAACTGGGAAAAGCTCCATTAAAAGACGTCATCGCGGCCATGACGCTCGAGGAAAAAGCCGGCCTCGTCGTCGGCGCAACGATAAGAAGGCCGAGCGCTCAGCCGGGCGTGGGCGGCGCGGGCTCGACGGCAGCTCAAAATCCGCCGCCGACGGCCGGCACACCCGCCGCCGGACAGTCCCGAATTTTAGTCCCCGGCGCCGCGGGAACGACATTTGCCGTTCCGCGTCTGGGCATCACGCCCATGGTGCTCGCCGACGGGCCGGCCGGATTGAGAATCAGTCCCACCCGGGAAAACGACAAGGCTACGTATTATTGCACCGCTTTCCCGATGGCGACGATGATGGCTTCGACATGGGACGTCGACCTGGTTACTAGGGCCGGCCGGGCCGTGGGCAATGAGATCCGCGAATACGGCGTCGATGTCATCTTAGGCCCGGCGATGAACATCCACCGCAATCCTTTGTGCGGCAGGATCTTCGAATATTATTCGGAGGATCCCTTGGTGACCGGGAAAATAGCGGCCGCCATGGTGAACGGAGTTGAATCCCAGGGTGTCGGGACATCCCTGAAGCACTTCGCCGTCAACAACGCCGAAACGAATAGGACTTCGCTGAACACGATCGTCAGCGAACGGGCGCTGCGTGAGATCTACCTCGAAGGCTATCGGATCGCCGTGCAGGAATCCCAGCCGTGGACGGTGATGTCGTCTTACAACCTGATCAACGGGGTTTATACCTCCGAAAGCGCCGACCTGCTGACGAACATCTTACGGAACGACTGGGGGTTTCAAGGATTCGTCATGACGGACTGGGGCGGAGGACGAGACCCTGTCGCCCAGATGACCGCCGGAAACGATCTTCTCATGCCGGGAAATCCCAACCAGATCCAGGCCATCATAAAAGCCGTTCAGGACGGTAAGCTGGACGTGAAGGTGCTTGACCGAAACGTGGAAAAAATCCTGAATATTCTGGTTCAGAGTCCCCGGTTCAATGCCTATAAATACTCTGATAAACCCGACCTAAAAGCCCACACTCAGGTTTCGCGCCAGGCGGCCACCGAAGGAATGATCCTCCTGAAAAACGCGAATTCAGCTTTGCCGTGGACGAATGACGTGAAAAAAATCGCGACCTTCGGGAATGCCTCCTACGAGACCATCGCCGGCGGGACGGGGAGCGGCGATGTCAATAAGGCTTATCGTGTTTCGCTTGTCGAAGGCCTCATAAACGCGGGTTATTCCGTTTCTGACGGGCTACAAAATCTCTATGCCGCCTATCTGAAAACGGTCAAAGACGGCCGTCCGCAACAGACCCGCGGATTCATGGCCGCCCAGAGACCGGTGGCGGAAATGAGCGTGAATCCAGACTTGGTGAATGGCATCGCGAACGTCGCGGATGCGGCCGTTGTCACCATCGGCCGAATCTCGGGCGAAGGCCGCGACCGGACCAACGAAGAGGGCGATTTCAAACTCACCGGACCGGAACGCGAACTGATAAAGCTGGTGTCGTCCACATTCCAGGCCAAAAGCAAAAAGGCCGTCGTCGTCCTGAATATCGGAGGGGTCATCGAAGTCGCCTCCTGGAAAGACCAGCCCGACGCCATTCTGCTGGCCTGGCTGGCCGGTCAGGAGATGGGCAATGCCGTCGCCGACATTCTCAGCGGGAAGGCCAATCCGTCCGGCAAACTGGCGACCACGTTCCCGGTGAACTATGAAGACGTGCCCTCGGCCAGGAGTTTCCCCGGGAAAGAGATACAAACCGAGCCGGCGGCCCAGGGTCAAACGGGAGGATTCGGCCGGACAAGACCCGCCGCCGTCACGTATGAAGACGGGATTTACATGGGATACAGGTATTACGAAACGTTTGGGGTAAAACCGGCTTATGAATTCGGCTACGGTTTGTCCTACACGAATTTTACTTACGGCGATTTGAAATTGAGCTCGACGACGTTCGGCGGCGAATTATCGGTGACCGTGGAGGTCAAGAACGCCGGGGCCGTCGCGGGGAAAGAGGTCGTTCAGCTCTACCTCTCGGCTCCGGCAAAAAAACTCGATAAACCCTCGTTGGAATTGAAGGGCTTTGCCAAAACGAAACTGCTGCAGCCTGGCGAGTCGCAAACGCTGGCATTTATCATTGACGGCCGCACCCTTTCCTCATTTGACGCGACGAGTTCGTCGTGGATCGCCGAAGCCGGTTCTTATGAAGTGAAAATCGGCGCGTCGTCCAGGGATATCAGGCGGAAATCCTCATTCACCCTCGAAAAAGACCTGGCGGTCAAGACAGAGAACGTGGCTTTAATGCCGAAAGAGAAAATCAACGAGATGAAACCCGTTCAGCCCGGTCAGGCGGCCGGACCCGGACGAGGGGTCGGTCCCGGGCCGGCTCCCGCTCCGATATCCCCGGAAATCCTTCCCGACGGGCGCGTCACATTCCGGCTTCCCGCCCCGAAAGCCGCCGAGGTCACGGTCAATGGGGACTGGGAGGGAGGGAACGGAATCGCTATGGCCAAAGACGACCAAGGCGTATGGTCGGCGACCGTCGGGCCCCTCGCGCCTGAACTTTGGGGTTACACCTTCAGCGTGGACGGCGTCAAAACTCTGGACCCCAGAAACTCCAGCACGAAGCGGGATGGATCCAGGATCGACAATATCCTGCTCGTCCCCGGCCCGCAATCCTCTCTATATGAATTAAAGGATGTTCCCCACGGCGCGGTGACGATGGCCTGGTATCCCTCGCCGACACTGAAGCTGACGCGCCGCATGTACATTTACACACCGCCGGGATACGAACGCGGCGGCGGCCGCTATCCGGTCTTTTACCTTCTTCACGGGGGCGGCGGCGACGAAGACGCGTGGATGACTCTCGGCCGGACGAATCTAATCCTGGACAACCTCATCGCCCAGGGCAAGGCCAAGCCGATGATCGTCGTCATGCCCAACGGAAACGCCAATCAGGTCGTCGGCCAAGGTTCGGCGCTAGGCCCTGCGCCCTCTCGCGGCGCGGTTCCGGTTCCCTCCACGCCCGCTGCGCGCGGATCCGTCCCACAAACGGCCTTTCCCGAAAGCCTCGTGAAGGACATCATGCCTTATATCAAGAAGACCTATCGGGTCAAAGCGAACAAGGACAACCGAGCTATTGCGGGATTATCCATGGGCGGCGGACATACGATCTCGGCGACCAACAATAATCCCGGGACATTCGGCTATATCGGAGTATTCAGCGCCGGCGCCAGAAACGTGGACGAGGCCATGTCCAAGCAGTTCGCCGCCCTCAAAGCCGGCGGCGTCAAGCTGTATTACGTTGGCTGCGGAGTCAAAGACCAACTGGCGTATACCGGGTCGCAAGCCCTGGTGGAGCTCCTGAAGAAACAGGGGTTCAACTACAAATTCAACGAAACGCCCGGGGGCCACTCCTGGTTCAACTGGCGCATTTACCTGGCCGACCTCGCTCCCCAGTTGTTCCGCTGAGAAACAGACTTATTGAATTTAAAAGGCGACGACGTCGGGCTGGAAGGAATTGATGGTGTCGCGCAACCTGCGCCGGTCCTCGCTGAGAATCAGCAGATCGGATCGATGACCGGCCGACTTCAGCACCGCCGAAAGGATGCCGACCCCGGGGTGTTCATAGAAGACGTCTTGAATGAAGAGCACTTTGGCCATGGCGGTCTCAGCTTGTCACGGCGAAGCGGGATC
>JBGOYP010000260.1:0-4121 GCA_041479785.1 Candidatus Aminicenantia bacterium
TTCGCGGCTCGTCAATCCCAAAGCCCCCAGAATCCCCCTAGCTGGAGTCTCCCTTGGGTAAGCTTTTTAAATGGCAAGATGATACCGGCTACGGTAAGCTTTTTAAATGGCTTGACAGGCCCGTCCCGGTTCGGGAAACCCCGCGCAAAGAGCCTCACGGCCTTTCTCAATCGGATATCATCGGGGATCCTCACGAAAAAACGGTCCATTCCGGCCGGGACTTCGGTTGTGTTCGCCGCCCGATTCTGATAACGTCGTCTTGAGGAAAGCGACGATGGCCGGTCTGTTTCAGGCGGTTTATTCCTCCCCGGTCGGGGACATCGTGGTCGGCGCGACGGCCGATGAGGTCTGTTCACTCGAGTTCGTCAAAGGCCGGAAGCGCCCGGCCGCTTCGCCCGCCGCGTCGAGCCGCGCTTTGTCAGCCTGTTTTCATCAGCTCGACGAATATTTTGCGGGAGAACGGAAAATCTTCGAGCTCATGCTCCGGCTTCGCGGAACCGAATTCCAGATAAAGGTTTGGCGCGCCCTGCTCGACGTGAGCTACGGCGAGACCGCCTCCTACGGGGATATCGCCCGGGCGATCGGACGGCCGAACGCGGTCCGGGCGGTCGGTCACGCGAACGGACAGAACCCTGTATCCATCGTCGTTCCCTGTCACCGTATCATCGGCAGCTCGGGCGCCCTGGTCGGTTACGGCGGCGGGCTGGAACGGAAGGTGTGGCTGCTCGGCCACGAAAAAAGATATTCCGGAAAAGTGCGCGATTAATCAGAGATATTTTTTGAACGCGTTTTTCCCGGCATAAACCGCTTGGGTTCCGAGTTCGTCTTCGATCTCGAGCAGCCGGTTGTACTTGGCGACGCGCTCGCTTCGGCAGACCGAACCCGTCTTGATCTGACCGGTGCCGAGGGCGACGCTGAGGTCCGCGATGAACGTGTCCTCGGTTTCCCCCGAACGGTGGGAAATGATCGCCGCGAAGCCGTGGGCGTGGGCGTAATCGACGACCTCGATGGTCTCGCTCAGGCTGCCGATCTGGTTGAGCTTGATGAGGATGGCGTTGGTGATCTTTTCCGAAATTCCTCTCTTGAACCGGGCGAGATTGGTCACAAACAGGTCGTCACCGATGATCTGGATCTTCGCCCCGAGGGCCTCGGTCATGGCCTTCCATCCGGGCCAGTCGTCTTCGGCGAGCCCGTCCTCGATCGAAATGATGGGATATCTCTCGATGAGCCCGGCGTAGAACGCGACCATTTCGGGGGACGTCTTCTCGGCTCCGCTCGATTTCTTGAAGGCATATCGGCCGTTGTCGTAGAATTCGGACGCGGCCGGGTCGAGGGCGAGGAAGATCTGCCGGCCGGGCGCGTAGCCGGCCTTCTGAATGCTCTCGACGATGCAGTCGAGCGCCTCTTCGTTGGATTTGAGGTTGGGCGCGAACCCGCCTTCATCGCCGACCGACGTGCCGTAGCCTCTCTTTTTCAAGATCTTTTTCAGGTTGTGGAAGACCTCGGCCGCGGCCCGGATCGCTTCGGCGAACGTCGGCAGCCCCGCCGGGGCGATCATGAACTCCTGGATGTCCACGCTGTTGTCCGCGTGCGCGCCCCCATTGAGAATGTTGATAAGCGGTACGGGCAGCGTGTAGGTCGCCTGCTTCCGGAGATAAACGTAGAGCGGCACGCCGGCGGCCTTGGCGGCCGCGTCGGCGACGGCCATGGATACGGCCAGGATGGCGTTCGCGCCGAGTTTCGTTTTGGCCGGCGTTCCATCGAGCTTGAGAAGAAGCGCATCGATGTCTTTCTGGTCCCGCGCGTCCAGTCCCTTGACCTTCGGCGCGATGATATCGTTGACGTGCGCAACGGCCTTCCGGACGCCCTTGCCGAGGTAACGGGCGGGGTCGCCGTCGCGGAGTTCGAGAGCTTCGTGCGTTCCCGTGGAGGCCCCCGACGGAACGAACGCCCGTCCGATGGCGCCTCCCGAAAGAATGACCTTGGCCGCCACCGTAGGATGGCCGCGAGAATCGAGGATTTCCCGGGCTGTGACGTTTGAAATGGTGACGGGGTTCATAGCGAGGGACCTTTCAATTGCGGACTGTCGTCGAAACGGGGACGGGACCGGGTCAGCCTTTGTGTTCTTCTTCGGGGAAGCTTTCCGGGGCCCGTTTCATGAATTCTTCTTTTTTCTTGTCGATGAATTCCTTGATGGCCTCAATGCCTTCCTGCGTTTTTTCCTTGACGACTTTAATGCTTTTTTCGGCTTCCTTGGCGATCTTTTCGAACCCTTCTTTGGCTTTTTCGCTCTGCTTGCCGACTTCGTCCTGGATCTTCTTGCGCGTTTCCTTTCCGCTCGCCGGGGCGAAGATGATGCCCAGGACGAACCCCGCGGCCGCTCCGATCAAGAACGAAACGGCGACTTCGAGGGCCGAACCTTTGTTTTCGTTACTCATGGGATTTCTCCTTTTTTCGTTTTTGAAGATGCCGCCAGAGAAACCGGGCGACGGGCAGGGCGAGAGGGAGGAACTTGGAGGATGGACGGATGATCCTCTGGGTGATGAGGAAGGAGGCCTCGGACAAGTTGACGGCCGCCTTTTTCGAGGCGTCCAGGGTCTTGCCCAGAACCTCGACTTTTTCCTTGACGACCTGGTCGAGCTCGCTCAGGTTCCGGGCCAGCGCCTGGACCTCGGCCAGGGCTTTTTCGCCCGCGGCCGCCGTTCGGCGGAGCTGGACGAAAAGCCGGATGAGATAGACGGCGACGATGACCGCGGCGAAGGTCAGGACGAGCAAGAGAAACTGGTTGAGCGTCAGCGGCATGGCAGGGTTAAGATAATGAAAATGAAGGGGATTGTCAACTTGTGACCTCGGGGGGAACGTAAAACGGGCGCGGAAAAATTCGGCCGTTTATTCCTTCCATTTCGTTATGGTCCACGATTTTAGAATCTTAAGCTCCGAATGGGCCGTTTGGTCGAATTGAAAAGGAGTGATCGAAATATAGCCGTTTCTTAAGGCTCCAATATCCGTTTTTTCGTTCTTCGGCGCGAGGCGTTTATAGCCGGGCCAATAATAGACCTCTCCTTCCGCATCGGTTCTTTTTTCATATAATTCGATCGAACTCCTGAGATCCTGTTTCGTAATCTTCACCCCTTTGATTTTGTCTTTCGGAAGCGCCGGAATGTTGACGTTGAGAAAGATCCCGGGTTTCAGCCCTTTCTTTCCGACCTCCTTCACGAGTTGGGCGATGAACGAGGCGGCGTTGTCATAATCGGCGGTCTCGCCTCTTTCCAGGTGGACGGCGAGGGCCGGAAGACCCGTAAACGCGGCTTCCCGAGCGGCGGCGACCGTCGCGGAATAAAACGTGATCACACCGGTATTGTCACCCCGATTGATGCCGCTGATCACAATGTCGGGCTTCTCGGGCAGCAGATTTTCCAGGGCAAAACGGACGCACGTCGCGGGAAGAGCCTCGATGGCGTACCAATTTTTTCCTTTGGCAACGACCTTCTCGACCCGGATCGGAACTTCGGTGGCGATGGAATGGCTCACCCCGCTATAGTTTTTCGCGGGCGCGGCGACGGTGACCTGTCCGAGGGGAGAGAGCTTCTCGAAGAGCGCCGCCAGGCCGGGAGCCTCGATGCCGTCATCATTGGAGAGCAAAATTTTCAAGGCCGAAGGACCGGTGTCCGCTCGGCAGGAATAAAGCAGGACGATGAGAACGGCCGGGAGCATCCAAAAAGCATATCTTCTATGCTTCATGAAATTCTCCTTTGTGAAGGAATTCGCTATTCCTTTGCGGCGCGCCTTCTATTATTCCAAATATGTTCGGGCTAATCCAGCCATTTTTCAAGGAGCGTAGGAATTTGGCGCAGGATGTCGTCCCTGACGGCGCTCTTCACGGACATTGAATCACGCCCTGGGCCCAGAGGCAACCGCCGCAGACGGGAAATGTGTTCCCGAAGCAGTCCTCGTCGTTCGTCTCGAGGAGGTTGCACCCGCCGCAGATGTGGCAGGGCGAAAATTCGAAATCCCGGACCCGTTCTCGAAATTTCCGGTATTCGCGGGAGTTCCATATACCGTTAAGCGATTTTGTCCGGATATCGCCCACGAAGTAGGGGCGGATCCGGCGTTCGTTCCAA
>JBGOYP010000261.1:0-4121 GCA_041479785.1 Candidatus Aminicenantia bacterium
AGGGCCCTTTTCGTAGCCGGTGCCCCACAGCATTTCAAAGGTCTGGCCGGGCTCGGCCGAATCGAGGGGTGCGGCGGCGTGAAACGGGATTCGGACGCCGAAACGGTCGACGACCGGGTCGAGGACGATGAAAAAGGCGAGGCTTTCGACATCCGTTCCGAATTTGTCTTTGGTCCGGAGGCGGGCTTTGTACGCGCCGGGCTTGAGGGCGAGAGAGAGAGATGTCGGGGATTTGGCTTCGTCGGCGTTCGTCTCGAACTCATGCCGCGAGGCGAGCGCACCTTCGGGCCATCTCCGCCAGTCGGACGCGCCGCTGAACCCGGCGTCCGCGCGCCCGGCCAGGGCTTGTCGCTCTCGGACGGCGGTCTCTCCGATCAGGTCGGCGGGAACCGGAGCGGAAGGGCCCTGGAGAGTGAACACCTCGACGGCGCCGCGCGCCGCGGCTTTTCGGCCGTTCAACGTCGTCGTTTGGACCGTGAGGACGACGGGTTTGTCTTTGACCTGCCAATCCTGGACGCCCAGCGCGGCTTCGAGCGAAGCGTATCCGGCGCGAACGTAACCCGACTGATTCCGCGTCTCGCCCGTGCCGTCCGTGATGTCGACGGAGATCGCGTACGTGAACACGGGCTGGGCTTTGGCGGGGACGGCGCGATCGGGCAGGGCGCGGAACTCGACGGCGAACTTGCCCGTCGCGTCCGTTCGGGCCGTGCCGTGAGCGATCTCCTGCGAGCCTCTGTTCGCGCGGAACTCTGGCCGGCCATAGAACCACCACCAGGGATAGCGGACCTCGCGGACGACGCGGAAGCGGACGAGGGCCCCGTCGACCGGCGCCCCCGTGTAGGACATGGCTTCGCCCGGCACGGCCACGGCGTCGTTGAGGCGGAACTCTTTGTCGGGGACGCTGAGCGTGACCTGGAACTTCGGGCGTTTGTATTCTTCGACGCGGATGTCGCAAGATCCGCGCGGGGCGACCGCCTCGATCATCATCTCTCCGGTGAGGCGGTCCGTCGGCGCGGTGAACGAACCGCTGATCGATCCGAAATCGTTGGACGTCAGGGTCAGGGACGTGACCTCCTGCCGGTTTGCGTCGCGGAAAAGGACGCGGACGTTTTGCCGCGGCAGAACGCGGTAATCGTTTTTCGCCCTTTCGGGGCTTAAGCAGATTCCTTTGAAGTGGATGGTCTGGCCGGGCCGGTAGATCGCCCGGTCGGTGAAAAAGATGGTCTGAGGAGAGTCCGATTCGGCCCGTTCGAAGGGGCGTTCGACCTGGGTATCGGCCACCTCGCGGCCGGCGGCGTCGCGGACATGGAGGAGCGTGTTGCGGTGGGCCTCGGAGGGGCGGACATGGAACGCCCCGGAAGCGTCGGTCCGGGCCGTGTCCTGCTTAATGAGAGCCTCCTTATTATAATCCCATTCGTAGAGCGTAACGTCGGCGCCGGGGACGGGCTCGCCGGACGCGTTATGGACGGCCAAACCCTCAATTCCGGTGCCCGGGCCTCCCGTGACGACGCCCAGCTCGCTCACCCAGACCGACGTGGCGACGATCTTGTTCCCGGTCGATGAGAAATCATTCTTAGCGCTGGCGAGGATCCAATAAAAACCGGACTTGAGGGCGGGGGCTGTGATGAGAGTCGAAGTCGTTTTATAATCGGCGGTCGGCTTTAGCGCGGCGGTCCAGGCCGCCGCGGCAGGGCGCGTGAGGATGAGGCGGATGTGTTCGTCGCTCGCCCAGAAAACGTTGCGGCCCTCTTTGCCGGAGAGATAAGACGAAAAATCGGCGGCGACGGCACGGACATAGAGTGCCGTGACGTTGCGATACTGGACGACGAGCGCGGACGGTTTCGCGGGAGCGATGACGGATTCCGTTCGGACATCGAACTCCTTCGCGGTAATCCGGGAGGCAAGGGCGTTGCCGTTGGACGCTCCGATCGACTCCGGATGGGCGGCGGCGCCTCGGCGCGCCAATTCGAGCGCCGTGACGAAGTCGCCTTGGTCGTAGGCCTCCTGCGCTAAGTCAGACAACGCGAGGCTTGACAGCGGCGACTCGCGATGCCCTTCAACGAGCTCTTTGAGGCGGTCCACGTATCGACCGGCCGCGCTCTCGCCGACGGCGGCATGGCGCACAAAACGCAGGCGCTGGAGGTCGGCGTCAAGGACGACGTCGCGATTTTTGTCGTTGCGGTGGTAGGAGAGGAGATCCTGGTAAAGCCTCAGGGCCCGGAGTCTGGGCGAATCGACGTCGGTCGTGTCCGGATTGTATCGCCGGAACTGGGCGGCCGGGGCCAAGGCGTCCGAGTCGGCTTCGATGACGAAGGCGTCCTCGGGTTGCGCTCCGGCCTGTTCTTCGGACGTATAAAAATCGAGGGCTTCGAAGGCGGCGAAATCGTAGAGCGTCGGCCGCAGTTCGGCGGGCATGTTCCCGGTCTCGAGGAACTCGGCGTAGGTCGAAACCGGAATCGTCTTGAGGACGGCCTCGTCCTTCAGGATGTCGCGATAAAGCGTGTCGATCTCGCGGAACAGGCGGCGCAGGTCCCACGTCGTGAAGTCCTTGTCGTCCGTCCCTTCCGTCGCGCTGCGGTTGATGAACCGCCATTTATTTCGGGAGTAATAATGCCAGTACCATTGAGCGAGGACGACCCGGAGCATCGGTTTCAGGGAGGCGGGCGCCTTACTGATTTCTTCCTGGAGGCGGGCGACGCGCGGCCCGGAGCGGTTTCCTTCGACGACGGACTCGAGGACGATCTGACGGGTCAGGGCCCGAAGCGCCTCGCCGTCGCGTTTGGCTTCGACGGCCAGGGCGTAGATTTTCTTGAGGTGGCCGATCGCGGTCTGCGGAAGGCCGGACTTTTCCGCGTCTTCGACCTTCCGCCAGAGATCGGCGGTCGTCTCTTGTGTTAAAGCCGGCGTCGGATCGATCGGCGCGCGTCCCTTCAGGGCGTCATCCGTCGCGGCCAGGAGTCCCGCGAAAAATAACAAAATGAAAACAAAACGAACGGGTCGGATTTTCATAAGCCCTCCTCGGACCGCTGTCGCGGCGTCATTTGCGTCTTCCCTCTCGAAACATCCGCGATATCGCTCTCTATATTATTATACAGATTTTTCCGTATATTCGTTCGACCTCCGTTCCTTAACAGGGATTTGTAAAGGGGAAGGAGCGCACCCCGTCGATACTCCGGAATTTGAAACCCGAAAAATCCTCGAGGTCCTCCGGAACGAATCCGCTGAACAGACTATGGAAGGCTGAGGGTCGGATTCACCACCTGTCGAACCGAAGGATCTCGGACAAAGGCTTCCGGCTGGTCGGCCGGGGCGCTTCGTCGGGATAGCCGAGCGGGGTCATCGCCAACGGCTCGATAGCATCCGGCAGTCCGAGGATTCGCTTGAGCTTGACCGGGTCAAACGCTCCGATCCAACAGGTCCCCAGGCCCTCGGCGGCCGCGGCCAGAACAAGGTGTTCAAACGCGATCGTCACGTCGACGTCCGCGTAGTTTTTTCCGTCCCGCCGGACCCAGCCTTTGCCCGGCTCGGCGCAGGCGCAGATGATGACGGGCGCCGCGGTGAACCAATCCCGGCCGTACGCGCCTTTAAGACTTCGCCGTGTTTGTTCGTCCCGGATGAGGATGAAGTGCCAGGGTTGAAAATTCGCGGCCGAGGGCGCGAGCCTTGCGGCCTCCAAGATACGGTCGATCTTGTCCTGGTCTACGGGCGTCGCCTTGTATTTTCTAACGCTCCGGCGGGTTTTGACGACATCATAAATGTCCATTCGGTGAACTCCTCGCGGAGACCGTCCCGCGTTTGAATTAGCGATTCCATCGACATATCGTAGTTTAGACCAGGGACAGCCGGAAGGCAAATCCCCGTTTGGGCCGTTCCTTGACATCCCGATATGTCCTGAAATATATATTGTGAATTCACATGACGTCTTATGGTGCGCTTTCTCGGAACGCGAACGCTCGCGTCCTTTACGCTAAAGGCCGAACGCTTTTCGATTCGCCTATCAAACTCCCTCGAGACGCGAAGGGAAGAACGACACGAAAGGAGGTCAAAATATGATAGGACGACGGTTATTCCCGCGGATTTTTTTAATTTCGCTGGTCCTGGCCATCGGGCTGGCGCCTCTC
>JBGOYP010000262.1:0-4081 GCA_041479785.1 Candidatus Aminicenantia bacterium
AAGAAGAGGGCCGCGCCCGTCATCACCGAGCCGGAGACGGTCGAAGCGCACTGGCGCAGGTACATGCCGAGCGCCGCTTCGGAGAGTCCCCAGAGGCCGCCCAGGACCAGGATGGGGCCCCAATTGGTTTTTTGCGGGATTTGAGACATCGTTCCCTCCGGATGCCGGATTTAGGGGGAGATACGTCACTCAATATACGAAGTTCGCCGGGCCGCGTCAACAGGCGCTCGGGGCGAGAGTTCATCTCTTAGGAAGATCTGTAGAGACCTCGAGATCCCCTGTCCTTAGATGGCGGCCCCCCTTCAGTCTTTGCGCTCTTTCCCCATGTCGCTGTCGCGGAAATGCTTGAACATCAAGCCCGTCGAGATGAAGATCGTGATGATGAGGAAGAAAGCACGATTTCGCGGCCGAGGGGATGACGCGGGATCGAGTGAACTTTTTCCGGTATTATCTCGTCTTATTTGATGGGCCGGCGGATTTCGGCGATTTTTCTTCGAGGAGTTTTCCATGAGAAAGACCAAACGATCGACAGCCTTTCTGAAAACTTTGGCCGGCTTATGCCTCGTCCTGGGCATCGTTCAGAGTCATTCCCTATTGGCCCAAAGCCTGGATATTCCCGCGAAAAAGTGGGGCATCAGCTTCGGCAATTCGAAGGATTTTGCCGGTCTCCGCTTCAATTTCAGGGACAGCCGGGTGAAGCGCATCAACGGCGTCAATTTCACCCTGTGGATGCCGCGCAGAAACAACAAGGAGGCCGTCGTCTCCGGCCTGTCGCTGGGCATTATGCCCGGCGGCGGCAAAGTCCGGGGCATCCAACTGGGGCTTCTCGGGGTAGCCGCGGAAGCGAACCTCACGGGCCTCAATATCGCCGGACTGGGAGTCGGCGCCGGGGATAACCTGACCGGGATCAACATCGGGGGTCTCGGTCTCGGTGCGGGCGAGAACGTCACGGGGATCAGCTTCGGAGGCGCGGGTGTCGGGGCCGGCGAGGACCTGGTCGGGATCGGCATCGGCGGGCTCGGCGTCGGGGCCGGCGAGAACGCGACCGGATTGTTCGTCGGAGGGCTCGGCGTGGGGGCCGGCACTAACTTCAAGGGGCTGGCCATCGGCGGCTTGGGTGTCGGGTGCGGCGAGGACTTCACAGGTATCGCCTTCGGCGGTCTGGGCGTCGGGTGCGGCGAGAACTTCACCGGGATCGCCATCGCCGGCCTGGGAGCCGGCTGCGGCGAGAACTTCACCGGGATCGCCATCGCCGGCATCGGCGCGGGCGCGCCCAATGTCCGCGGCCTAGTCGTCGGCGGCATCGGCGTCGGCGGCATGGACCTCAGGGGCGTTTTCGCCAGCGTCGCGATGGTCAGGGTCGAAAAGGGCGGGCGGCTGACCGGCCTCGCCGTCAGCTCCTTCAATCACATCCGCGGGACCCTCAACGGCCTGTCGATCGGCATCGTCAATTACACCTGGAAGCTCGACAAGGGCGTCCAGATCGGCCTCGTCAACATCGTCCGGGACAACCCGAAAGGCCTCCGCGTCCTGCCCGTCTTCAACACCGGCTTCTGAGGGGTCCTCGGGCCTGCTCGCCAGTAGCCTTTTCCTCTGGGAATGACGGCTAGCACGCCGATTCGCCTGTCTCTCGGATCCAACTCGAAAATCACCCGATATTCTCCGACCCGGAAGCGGTAGAATTCTTTCAGCTTTCCATCGAGAGATCGGACGTCCTTATGGCGGAGCGGGTTTTCGGCGTCTGCCAGCTCTCCCAAACGGTCGAGGACCCGGAGAGAGGCCTTTTTGTCCAGACGCTGAAGGGCTTTCAGGGCAGAATTGGAGAACTCAACGCTCCAGTTTTTTTCGGGCATCAACTAAAGAGACGGTTTTCCTTTGCCGGAATTCCCGCGATGAAGCCCGAATTTTCTTGTACAAGCCCGGAATGGCCATGAGTTCGGCCGTTTCCTTACGACGCTCGATATAAGCGTCGATCAGGTCGACGATCAAATCGTTCATTTTTCTGTTCTCAAGGCTGGCCACCGCCTTGAGGAGGTTTTTTTTGTCTTCAGGAATACGGATGGTCGCGGTCTCCATGGAGGCCCTCCTCTGATAGTAGATTAAGCGATTAAGCGCTTTTTGTCAAGAAGCGATCTCCTTATGAGATAACGGCCGGTCGGTCCGGATTTTCTCACGGAATGCCCTCTCTTTTCGATAAATCGAACCAGGCCGAGCGGTCTCCCGACAGGATGCCGGGGCCTAGGAATGGCGGCCTGACGGATTTCGACGCCGGATTCGACAGCGATCGGGGCGGGCGGGCCGCCGCGGTCCACTTCCGCCGCACTTGCCCGTGGATATAGTGCCTTGACTGAGGCAGCGGCTCAGGTTCGGCTGAAATCCGGCGGCCTGAAGTTGCGCGCGAACGATTCCCCGTCAAGCCATCGAAATAGCGGCTCAGGGCCGCAGGAGCCGGGACCGGCGGCGCTAAAAATCGAAATCCAGCAAGAGCGTGAACAAGTCTTCCTTGAACGGAATGACCGATCCGACCAGGCGATGGGTGTATTCGGCGTGCAGGGCGATGTTCACGGCCGACCAGCTCCCGAGGTAATAGCGGACGAGGGTGGAATAGGCATCTATCCGGCCGATGCTGTCGTCGCTCGGCGGACGGACCCAGTTATACATCAGCGACCCCACCAGGCGGTTGTTGGCCAGAGCCGCACAGTCAAGCTGCACGACCCCGCCCCAGAATGAATAATCCTTGGTCGGGTCGATGTCGTTGAAGGCCATGTCGTCCACTCCCCGGAAGGCCATCGCTTGAAGATTGAGGTTTTTCCAGTTCAGGCTGATATCGCCGCCCAGGCGGTAGAAATTCTTGTTGTTCTGACCGGCGGCGTCGCCCAAGGGTGAGACGTAGGGATCGCCGGGGTCCGCCGGTTGCCAGCCGAGATAGCCGAAAACACCGAACCTCTGCCCGGCCGACTGGCCCTCCCCCTCGCCGAACGTCTTGGACACGGCGAAGTAGAGGTCGGCGAACCGGTTGTTGTCGGGGTTGGCCCCGCTGCCGTTGATGAAGCCCAGGGCGTACTTGAGGCCCGGATCGAAACGGCCGGTGGCCTCGACGCCGATGTGGTTCGCGGAAAAATCGAACTCGTTCCGCGAGCCCGCGAAGCCGTAGACCTCGAACGGCTGGAGAATGTAGTACTGACGCTTGGAGCTCAGAAGCTGGAACTCCGGCTCGAAGCGGCCGACGCGCAGGTTGAGCTTGTCCCGGATGATGTTGCTGAAGACCACGTTGGCCGATTCGATGGCCGCGAGCTGGGACGGGTTGCCGCCGCCGCCTGGCCCGGTGAAATCCGCGGCCGGCTCGTCGATGCGCGGCGTGTAGACGAACATGAACGAAATGTTCTTGTGGAGGACGCCCGCGGCCAGCAGATCCAGGCCGTAGAGGTGGAAGCCGGAGGTCGTGCCTTCGCTGCCATGGTACATCGAATATCCGGCCGTGGTCCGCAGGGCCAGGGGTATGCCGGTTTCGAAGACGGTCTTTTCGAGGCCGGCCTGGCCGGGGGTCTGGTAACCGTTGTCGCGGAAGCGCTGGCCCCAGTCGTTGAGCTTGGGGAAGACGACGTGGCACATATTGCAGTCGTAGCCGTATTTCCGGGCGAAGGCCGGGATGGCCAGCGCCGCTTGGCTGAGGGCGAGAAGGGCGAAGACGAGGCCGAAGGTGACGGTCAGGATCTTTTTCATGGCTCCCTCCTCACTTGTGCAGTTCGCCCGGCGCGATCGGCTTGACGTCCGCGACTTCCGGGTTGAGGCTGTCCAAGGCCTTGATGAAGGCCACCAGCGCCTTTTTCTCAAGATGGCTAAGGCCCAGGGGGACCATCAGCGGGTCGAGGTTGGGGTCCTCGCCGCCGCCGCGGTTGTAGAAATCGATCAGCGACTCGAGCGTTTTTTCCGACCCGTCGTGCAGGTACGGGGCGCGCCGGGCCGCGTCGCGGACCGTGGGGGTCTTGAAGGCCCCCATGTCGCGGGGGTTTTTCGTGATCGCGTAGCGCCCCGTGTCGGGGTTCTTGGGGTCCTTGGCCGGCACACCGAGGTTGTGGAA
>JBGOYP010000263.1:0-4070 GCA_041479785.1 Candidatus Aminicenantia bacterium
CTGGCGCGGCTCCAGCTTTTCGATCCCTTCAAAGATCGACCAAGGGCCGGGAACATATCCGAGCGAGAAGAAAAGGTCGACGGCATCCCTGGAAATGCGGCGTTCCCAGGCGTGGGCCAGAAGGATGGCCTTGAGCTCGCTGGCGAAAATGAACCGCGTCGCGTCCCGCGCATAATACAGCGGTTTTTTACCAACGCGGTCGCGCGATAGGACAAGAACCTGAGCCTTTTTGTCATAGAGGCAGAAAGCCCACATACCGTTGAGCCGCCGGACACATTCCGGACCCCATTCCTCATAGGCGTGGAGGAGGATCTCCGTGTCGGTCTCCGACGAGAAGACGTGCCGGCTTTCGAGCTCGCGGCGGATTTCCAAGTGGTTGTAAATTTCACCGTTGCAAACCAGCCAGAGGCTCCCGTCTTCGTTGGACATCGGCTGCCGTCCCCTCTCGGAAAGGTCGATGATGGACAGCCGGCTATGGCCCAGCGAAACCGAAGCGTCAGAGAAATGTCCGGATTGATCCGGGCCCCGGTGTTTGAGGGCCTCGACCATGTTCAAGACCGCGCGGGGGTCGTGCCAATTGAACCCGGCGATACCGCACATGTCAGGTCAAAGACCGGGTCCTCTCAAGACGGACTCTGCGTGCGATGAACGTCATGCCGCATATCATCTTATCATTTCCTCGGGAATTCAAGGCCCGATGGCGCACGGCCCTGCCCGCCGAAACTCGTGGACATGTCCGCGGCGCGGACGAAGAGCGGCCAAGTCATGACGGACGATATCCGGAGGGAATGCGAACGCTATCGGGTCAAAATGATTTTAGTCGAGAAAGGGGCCGCTCATAATCTGTGACCGATCCGGGAGCCGTCCAAGGTCGGTTCATGAAATGCGAAAAGCGAGAGGCTAAGGCCTCGTTTATACGGGGAGCGATCGAAATCAAGGTGGTAGCGGGGGTTGGATTTGAACCAACGACCTCCGGGTTATGAGCCCGACGAGCTACCAGGCTGCTCTACCCCGCAGTCTCAATCAACATTATAACAGATTCCAGGGCCTTGTCAAAATTTAGTAATTGCATCCTTGACGCTCCGCCGACCAAAAAATATAATATGACAGCTTCCCATGGCGACGATTCTATTTTTTGTCCTAGCGGTATTTACCCTGGGCGGCATCGTGGCCATGATCGTCTCCCGCGATCAGGCCCATAGCGCGCTTTTTCTGGTCTTCGCATTCGCTTCTCTCGGCGGCCTGTTCGCCCTCCTCGACGCCCCGTTCCTGGCCGTCGTCCAGATTATCATCTACGCCGGTGCGATCATGGTGCTTTTCATTTTCATCGTTATGATGATCCGGCCTCGAAAGGGCGCGTCCCCCGAACGGAAGAAACGGGCCGTTCGTCTCGCGCTCATCCTCGGCGCGGTCCTGGCGATCGAGTTGGGTTTCGCCGTCAAAGATTTCGCGACCGGTTCGGGGAGCCTCGCCTCTCCCGGCGGACCGACTCCCCGAGAGATCGGACGCCTTCTCTTTACGACCTACCTTTATCCTTTCGAAATCACATCGATCCTCATCCTGGCGGCGCTGGTCGGCGCCATTGTCCTGGCGAAGAAAGGCGAATCCGAATGATCCCTGCGAGCTGGTTTTTTGCCTTGAGCGCCCTGATGTTCGTTCTCGGCGTCGTCGCGTTCTTTGTCAAAAAGGATCTGCTCCTGCAATTCCTGGCCGTGGAAGTCATGCTGAACGCAGCCAATCTCGCCTTTCTCGCCCTTGCCAAATCGCGCGGCTTTGCCGACGCTCAAGCGATCGTCTTTTTCGTGATCACCGTCGCGGCGGCCGAAGCGGCGGTCGGCCTGGCCGTTATCCTTCTCGTCTTTCGAAAAAAGAAATCCATTAAAAGCGAAGACGTCTGTTCCATGAAGGGCTGATACGATGGCCATCTTGGTCTGGCTCATTCCGTTTTTCCCCGGCCTGAGCGCCTTGGTTTTGATTTTGGCTGGCCGAATTCTTCCCAAGCGTGTTGTGGCTTTCCAGGCGTGCGCTTCGGTCGCGTTGTCCTTCGGCTTGAGCCTCCTGGCGGTCGTCGGACTCGGACGTCTTCCCGCCGACCGGATCCCCCTCGTCGGATCTCTCATGTCGTGGATCAGCGTCGGACGCGTCCAAGTTTCGCTGTCGTTCCAGTTCGACCCCTTGTCGGCCGTTATGATATTGGTCGTCACGGGGGTCGGGCTTCTCATTCATTTGTATTCGATCGGCTACATGGCCCGGGAACGCGATTTCGCGCGGTATTTTGCGTATCTGAATTTGTTCATATTTTCTATGTTGGTCCTTGTCCTGGCGTCCAATCTCGTCTTGATGTTCATCGGCTGGGAAGGCGTCGGCCTGTGTTCGTATCTTTTGATTGGCTTCTGGTATGAAAAGCCGTCCGCGGCCAAAGCCGGCCAAAAAGCGTTTATTATGAACCGGATCGGAGACGCCGGCTTTGTCCTCGGAATTCTCTTCGTCCTTTTGTCCCTCGGATCTTCGGAGTTCGAATCGATCAATAGAGCGATCGGGACCGGCGCTTGGACGCCGGGCGTGGCGACGCTCATAGCCCTTCTCCTCTTCATCGGGGCCGTGGGGAAGTCCGCGCAGATCCCGCTCTATGTCTGGCTGCCGGACGCCATGGAAGGACCAACCCCGGTCTCCGCCCTCATTCACGCGGCGACCATGGTTACGGCCGGCGTCTATTTGGTCGCCCGGTTGAACAGGGTCTATGCCTTTTCGGGGACCGCCGCGTCCGTCGTCGCGGTCATCGGCGCGCTGACGGCCGTTTTCGCCGCGACCATGGCCCTGACTCAAAATGACATCAAACGCGTTTTAGCCTATTCCACGGTCTCTCAGCTTGGATACATGTTCATCGGCTGCGGCATCGGGGCCGTATCGGCCGGCCTCTTTCACCTGGTCACGCACGCATTCTTCAAAAGCCTACTTTTCCTCTGCGCCGGGAGCGTCATCCACGCCCTCTCCGGGGAACAGGATATGCGCCAAATGGGAGGCCTCCGCAAACTCCTACCGCGTACCTACGGCCCATTTTTTATCGGGGCGATGGCCATTGCCGGCGTTCCCTTCTTGTCCGGATTCTTTTCCAAGGATGCCATTCTGTCCAGCGCCTTCGCCGAACAGCGATATGTCATTTGGGCTCTTGGGGTCGCGGCCGCCGTCCTGACCGCATTCTATATGTTCCGTCTGATTTTTCTAACTTTTTACGGAGATTTGCGGCTGGCCCCCGAAAAAAGGAAACATCTGCACGAGTCTCCGCCGATCATGACCGTCCCGCTGGCGATTTTGGCTTTCCTTGCGATCTTCGCCGGATATCTGGGTCTTCCCGCCGTCCTCGGAGAAAAGGCGAACGTTTTAGGCCGGTTTTTAAAGACCGTTCTCCCGGCCGTTCACAAACGCACGGCGGATCCTTGGCCCGAATGGTTCATCATGGCGATATCGACGGGCGCCGCCGCGCTGGGCATTGCCGGGGCCTATCTGTTCTATATGTCCCGGACGGCTCTCCCCCACGCCGTTGTCGCGCGTTTTCCGAGGCTTTATGCGTTGCTCTATGGGAAGTATTACATCGACGAGTTCTATGACGCGGCGATCGTCCGGCCCCTGATTAAAGGCTCGGAGGTTGTCTTTCGCCGTTTCGACCTCGGCGTCATCGACAAAACCGTCGACGGGTCAGGTGCGGCCTCCCATGTGTTAGGTCGGGTCCTGAGCTCTCTCCAGACCGGGTTCATCAAGGATTACGCGCTGGCTTTTCTCTTGGGGATCGTCCTCTTTCTCGGAGTCCTGGTGTTTTTGCCATGAACGCGCCGATCCTCAGCCTGGTTACATTCCTGCCGCTGGCGGGAGCGGCCGTCTTAGCGTTCGTCCCGCGGGATCGCAAAAAGCTCTTGTACGGAATCGCTCTGGGGCTGACGGTTTTGGTTTTCCTTCTATCCCTGGCGCTGTACTTCGGTTTCGACAGCGGCGTTGACGGCCCGCAGTTCGTCGAGAAAACGCGATGGATCGGCGCCGGCCTCGAATATCATCTCGGCGTCGACGGCCTCAGC
>JBGOYP010000264.1:0-4045 GCA_041479785.1 Candidatus Aminicenantia bacterium
GGCGAAGGCATGACGGCGCTGCACTACGCCGCGATGGGCGGGAGCGCGGAATTTATCAACTATCTCATCGACAAGGGTGCCAAGCTCGAGCTCCAGGACGCCCGGGTCAAGACCCCTCTCCACCTAGCGGCGATGAACGATCGTTCCGGGGCCGTGGCCGCTCTGGTCAAGAGAGGAGCGGTCCTGGAAGCGAAGGACGATTACGGCCGCGCGGCCCTCGTCCTTTGCGCGCGTGAGCGTGGCCAGGTCGCGACGGCCCGGATTCTTATCGAGGCCGGGGCTGACATCAACGGCGCCGATAAATTCGGTGACACGGCGCTCAGCCTCGCCGCCTGGCGGGGAAAGAGCGAACTCGTGGACCTCCTCCTTGAAAAAGGTGCCACGGTTCCGGCGTCCGGGCAGAATTGGCGGGACCTGCTCTCCATGGCAGCCTCCAAAGGCCTGACGAATCTGTTCCGGCGCTTAACCGATAGAGGCCAGGACCTGAAAGCGATCGCGAGCTCCGGAATAAACCTCCTCCATGCGGCGGCCCAGGGCGGAGCGGCCGAAATCGTCGAGGCCCTCATTAACAAAGGATTCGATCCTGCCGAACGGGATCATTACGGCTGGACGCCCCTTCACTACGCTGCCCTAGACGGCCGGACCGAGACCACGCGAAAATTGATGGAGCGGAACGCGCCTCTCGACGCGCGAACGATCGCGGGCCAATCACCCTATAACGTCGCCCGGGAGCGGGGGATGGAGGCCGCGGCGAGGCTCCTGGCCGAAAAGGGCGCCGCGAAAGACGACATTCGGTTCCCTGTACTCGAAGGAGATTACCTCGGCCAGAAGCCTCCGGCCGGAGGAGCGGAGCTTTTTGCTCCGGGAATCGTCTCCTCCATCTGGGGCCTCCACAGCACGGCGGTCTTTTCCCCCGACGGAAACGAAGTCTATTGGGCGCCGATGATGACCTTCCCGGGCGAGATCTATTCGCGGGGAGGCCTGCTCATGATGAAGCGCGTGGACGGCCGTTGGACGGCTCCCGCCTGGGCACCGTTCTCCGGCCCGAACGGCGAGGACGATGTTCCGTTTTTCTCTCCCAACGGGAAAAAGATTTATTTCATTTCCCGACGGCCGCTTCCCGGCGGCGGGGCGGAGGGCAACGAGCGGATCTGGTTCGCCGACCGGACCCCAAAAGGCTGGATCGAGCCGCAGTCTCTCGATGCTACCCTCAACGACCACAACATGCACTGGGAATTTTCTTTGGATAAGCAGGGAAACCTCTATTTTGGGGGGCAGGCCCCGGACAGCCGCGGTTTGGGCGATATTTATTTTGCCCGTTTCGCCGATGGAAAATATGAAAAGCCGGTCAACCTGGGCGAGCCGATAAACTCCGCGGCCGGAGAGACTACACCCTTCATTGCGCCCGACGGGAGCTATCTCCTGTTTTCGCGCCAATACGACCTCTGGGTGAGCTTCCGAGGGGCGGGGAACGCGTGGTCCGAGCCCGTCAAGCTCGGCCCTGAAGTCAACGGCCCGTCGATCGAGCTGTGCCCGGTCGTCACGGCCGACGGCAAGTACCTGTTCTTCTTGAGCCAACGCGGCGGAGAAAGCCACGCCTACTGGGTTCGGGCCGATGTCATCGAGAAGGCGCGGCCAAAATCCGTGAAGGAAGTTTCTTCCGGACAGAAGTCGCCCGGCGGGGACGAGCTCGGGCAAATCGAGCAATCCATCCGGGATTGCATCGGCTGGGCCAAGACGAAGGATTTCCGGCTCCTCTACAGCGTCATCGCCAACGACCCGGATTTCCTCGAAGTCCATCCGGACGGGAAAGCCGTCAAGGGGTTCGATGAGTTCAAGAAGGCGGAGACGTTCTGGGGGAGTCCCGATTTCAAGGCCGTCCGCTACGAAATCCGGGACCTCAAAATCAAAATGTCCAAGGCCGGCGATGTGGCCTGGTTTTTTTGTATCCTCGACGACATCAACGAGTGGAAGGGCCAGCCGGCCAACTGGGAGAATACCCGCTGGACCGGCGTTCTCGAGAAAAGGGAAGGCCGCTGGGTGATGGTCCAGCAGCATTTTTCGTTCGCCGCGAAGTCTTAGCCGGTCCTTTTACTCCGACCCGGAGCGCCGACGAAAAATGTGAGGAGAAATCCATGAATAAAATCATCGTCAGCCTTTGGTTGGTCCTGGCATCGCTGTCCTGGACGTCAGGCGCGGCCCAGGAGAAGCGCGAATTCGGAAGCTACAAAGAGATGCGGGAGTATCTCGGGGAACTCTACAATCAGAAAAAATACGCCGAAGCGGCGGCGCTCCTGGAGAGCGTCCTGGACCGGTTCCCCGACAACGTCATGGCGAACACCTACAACCTGGCGACGATGCGCATTCTTTTGGGCGACGCTGAAAAGGCAATGCAGGCCCTTGAAGAAGGCCTCCGCCGCGGGATTTTCTACGGAATCTGGGAGTTCGAAGGCAAGCTCTGGGAGCCGTTGAAAAAAATCGAACGCTTTGAGGCTTTTCGCAAGGATAATTTAGCCCGAATCGATGACGTCCAGAAAAGGACCTCTATAAAAATCGAGGTCGAAACGCCTCAGGGGTATGATCCTTCGAGGACATATCCTCTCTTTATCGCCCTGCATGGAGGCGGCGAATCCCTGGCCGACTTCAAGCCCAACTGGACTTCGCCCCGGCTTCGAAGTGAGTTCATCACGGCCTATGTTCAATCGTCCCAAGTGGCCAGCATGAGGGGTTTCCATTGGCAGGACGAGGCCTTGACTCGCCGAGACGTCGAAGCGGCTTACAAACAAATTCTCGAGAAATATCCCGTGGATACCCGCCGGGTATTGATCGGCGGCTTTTCTTCGGGGGGCTATGGGTCCATGATCATCGCCTTTCACGGCGCTCTTCCGGTCCGGGGATTCGTCGCCCTCTGCCCGGAGGTGCCCCGGACGATCCGCGACGAGGATATCCTTTCCGCCAAAACGAGGGCTCTCCGCGGAACGCTTCTGACCACGGAGATGGATAACCGCGTGGAGCAGCAGCGGGAATTAGCGGCCCGCTGGGAGAAATTCGGCCTGGCGACCGAGTTTCATGTCACGCCGAACAGCGGCCATTGGTACCCGAAGGATTTCGAACAATTGCTCGACCGGGCCATCGGGCATATCTTTTAGCCGCCGGTCGCAGCCCGTTTGCGGGAGCCTTCCCGCGAGTTACCGCTCGATCAGTTCTCCCTCCGGGTATCCATCGATCACTTCGCGGGGTACGTCAAAGACTTTCCCCCAGCCGCCTAATTTCTGGACGAGCTCGACCCTGGCCAAAGGGCGCTTCTTTCCGCCCTCGATGAGATAAATGGCCCGGTCCTTCCGGCTGCTCGCTTCGATGATCATCGCGCCTTCGAACGTCAGGTCGATGAGCGGGCCTTTTCTCATTTTGTCGAGAGTTTCGTAAGAGACTTGTACCAAGTGGTCCCAGGGATTCTTGCCCCGTTTTCGGTCATAGTTGTATCGGTAGACGCTTTCCAGGTTCTTGAACGGTCGGCGAATGTATTGGCCGATGCCTCTCCTCTCGATTAGGTACACGGCGGCGTCGCGTGCCTTGACGTATTTCTGGTCGAGATACGCGAGGTTGTCGGCGTCCGGCCAGGCGGCGAACTCCCGTTCCAGCCGGCTGAGGACTTTGCGGCAGTCGGACAGGGCGTATGGCATCACGTTCCCACGCCGCATCTCTTGCTCGAGCTCGTTGAACGAGGAGGCCAGATAGGTGAACGCGTTGAACAGGTTTGTCCGCAAGTAATCCGTCCGGAAAAAGTCCGACTGAGTTTCGGTCAGCTTGAGGAAGAGCCGGCAGGAGGCCGCGAACGACTCCGACTTGAAGAGGATGGCCTGCTCCTGGTCGGAAATCGTTCCGTTCCAATCCCGGAAATGGTCGAAGCTTTCCTGAGCGAGGGTTGTCGCCTGGCGTTCAAGCTCCATCCCGAGGTCATAGATCCGGCTGCGCTGCGGGCTGGCCGGCGGCGGGGCGTATTCCGTGTCAGCCGGGGAAGACGGATCGCCGACGTTCATCCCCC
>JBGOYP010000265.1:0-4037 GCA_041479785.1 Candidatus Aminicenantia bacterium
AGCTTGGCCTGGATGAGCTGCAGGTTTTCCGGCCCCATCCGGAGCAAATGCTTTTGAACCGGGCTGAGTTCTTCGAGCTTCGGGTCGAGCATCGCGTACGTCGTGACCGTCTTCTCGAGACCGATCGGGTCGTCGACGACCGGCGTCCGAAGGATCTCGTTGACCGCCCTCAGCAGGGTCTGGTGGAAATCCTGGTTGGGATAGCCCAGTTCGCGGTAAGCCTGCGCCAGCAGGGGCCGGGCTCCCGAATACAGCCGGACGCATCCGGCCGTGCTGACCGAATCGAAAACGTCGGCGATCACGTTGTACCGGTCGTAGGTCGCCGGGTCGACGAAGGTCTGCCCGTTCTTGACGGCGACTTTGAACGGGCCGGCTGGGGAAAAGAAATCGACCTGGGCCCGGGGGCTTTGACCGTTCGCGATGTTGTCCACGGCCGCGACGAATTTCCGGACCAGGTCTTTGCTCTTGAGCCAGAGACCGAACGCGGCATTTGAGGACAGGTCGGACGCGATCCCCCGGACCGCATCGTCGCTTTTCTCCAGGTCGACGGCGATCGGCGCCATCGTGGCGGCCGCTTTTCCGGCCGCTTCCTCCGCGGCCGCATTCTTGGCTTGGAGGGCGGACTCCGCGGCTCCGGCGGACTTACTTTTCCCGGCGATGAAAAAATAATAAACGGCGACCGCGACGGCCAACACGAAAAGAACGATGACGGCCGTGCGAACGATCTTTTTGTTCTCGTCCATAGCGCCTCCTCGGTCGGACGTTATTTTGTTTTTTTCAAACGGACGTTGCCGTTGAGAACGGTGATGGACAGCGTCGCCCCGTCCCCGGTTCCGACCCGGGCGGATATTCTCTTGGCGGACAGCGGTTGGCCGAGGTTGAACTCGGATGTGATGTCGCCGTGATCGGCCGAGATCTCGAACCGGACCTTGGCCTCGGGCTGGAGATAAAGCGTGACGTCCCCGTCGCGAACCGTGATCAGGGCTTCGTCCTCGGTCCGCAGGTCCAGGATTTCGGCCTCGACCGACCCCCGGTTGACGGAGACGTCGAGCGAGCCGGAATAATTCTCGACCGCCACGTTCCCTTCGTCGACATCGACCCGGACCCGGCCGAAGATGTCGCCGACCCGGACGTTTCCCTGTCCCGTGCGGATGTCTTTGAGGTTCACCGAGCGGGGAACGTTGAGCGTGTAGTGAACGGGACGGACGACGTCCTCGCGGCCCGAGGAGCGGGTTTTGATTTTAATGAAATTCTCGATCTGGTCGATAACGACGTCCGGAAGCCCCTGACGGCTCTCACCCCAGATCCAACCGCCGCGGCCGGAGGCACGGCCCCACTCATCCTCGGCCGAGATCTCCGCTTCCTTCCGTTCCCAGCCGCGGATGTCGATATCTCCGGCGCCCGTCTCGACCGAGATCGTGCCGGCCGGTTCGAGAGGGATGGTCCGATGGACGATCTCGCGTGTCGCGCGGCCGGAATCATCGACAAAGATCAGGGGAATAACGCACGCCGGAAAAAAGAAGACGAGGATGAACACGGGGATAAAGATCGCGGATGTCTTTCTCATGTCATCTTCCTCCGTTCACCGTTCTTCGCCACGGACCAATCCCCGCCTTCGCGGTCAGCGGGCCGTTCCCAACGCGCCCGAGCCGGCCGAGAAGAGCTGAATACGCTGATTGCCGCGTTCGGCGACGTAAACGACGCCGTCGCGGCCTACGGCTACGGCGCAGGGCGTATCCATCAAGCCCGCGTCCGAACCGCGGCCGCCCCAGCTGCAGATAAACCGGCCTTGCCCGTCGAACTTCTGGATCCGGTGGTTCCCCGTGTCGGCGACATAGAGACAACCGTCGTCGTCGAGGCCCAGACCCAGCGGATTATCGAATTCGCCGTCCCCCGAGCCCGCTCGGCCGAACGCGGCGAGAGCGGCTCCTTGGGGAGAAAATTTCACAACCCGGCCGCTATCGAGAACGATCACCTCGCCCTTACGGCTGACAACGACCGCGCGCGGGGACACCAAGTGCTCGTTCGGAGACCCTGGGGCTCCGAACGCCTTCAGGAATTCTCCCCGGCCTGAAATTTTTTTTATGCAAGCATTGCCCAAGTCGGCAACATAAAGGTTGTTCTGAGCATCCAGGGCGAGTCCGATGGGCGTATTGAATTCCAGAGTGGCGGTCCCCATCCCTCCCCACTTCGAGAGGAAACGCCCGTCCGGGCCCAAGAGATAAATGAAATGGGTCTCCGCGTCCGAAATATAGATCTTTCCCGCCGTGTCGATAGCCATTCCGGACGGCCGGACCATCTCATCGAATTCCGGACCGCCCGCCGAGGTCAAGGACTGGGATTCCCCGCTCGAGTTGAAAATCGTGACCTTGACCTCTCCGCCATCCAGGACGAAGATGCGGTCTTGCCGGTCGATGGCGAGGCCGCCGAGCGACGAACAACGCTTGCTTTCGGGCCCGCCCCAGATTCCCGCCGACGCATAGCTGACCGCCGTCAGCGAAGCCTCCACGGAGGGAAGGGCGCCGCCGGCCGGGATCTGGACCCTGGTCTCCCAGTCCGCGTAGAAATCTTTCACGAGCTTGAGGCTGTGAGCGCCGGGAGACAGCCCGGCCACTTGGCCGTCGGTGACGAGCCCGGTGTCCGTTCCGTCCACGATGATCCTGGCCCCGGACGGCCTCGAGCGGACCGCCATCGCGGCGGGCGGTTTCTCCACGACGGAAACCGGGGTTTCTCGTGGTTTAGCCGGTTCGTCCTGCGGCCGGCCTTCGGCTTTGCGCAAGAGGGCGATGATGTTCGGGTCATAGATGTTTTTAATCGCCGCTTTCGCCAGGGCCGGGCTCAAGGCGAACATGCTCTGAAATTCGCGGACCGCACCGGCGTCATCGCCCGACCCGGCCAAGGCGATCCCGCGAAGAAGGAAGAGGTCCGTGGCCAGTTCCATCTGCTTGGACTTGTCCTCGACCCCAAAGATCTTCGCGGTCAAGGGCGAGAGGAGGGACAAGGCCTCGGCGTACTTCTGGCCTTCGCGAAGGAGCTCGCGGCATTTGTCGAGCCGGGCTTCGATTTCAGCGACGACCGCGGACTGAATTCCCGCGGCGCCGCCGGCGGAAACAAACAGGGGCAGGACGAGCAGGACACAGCAGAACACAGCTCGCGCCGCATTTCTGCGCCCTGCCCGGGACTCGCGATCAGTCCCGGTACATCGCATCGATCACATCCTTATATTTTTCCTCGACCTTGTTCCTCTTGACCTTCAAGGTCGGGGTGAGCTCTTCGCGCTCGATCTCGAAATCGCGGTCGAGGAGCGCGATCCGCTTGACCCGCTCGTAAGGAGCGAGGTGCGGCGTGCTCCGGTCCACCTCCTCGAGCAGAAACGCCCGGATGTCGTCCCGGGCGATCAAATCCTTCGCCGAGCCGAACGGGATCGACTTTTGGAGGGCGTATTCGCCGAGCTTGTCCATGGCGGGGACGATCAGCGCCGAGACGAACTTCCGGCCCGCGCCGACGACGACGGCGTTGGCGATGAACGGATTCCGCTTCAGGAGGTTCTCGATCGGCTGCGGCGCGACGTTTTTCCCGCCGGCGGTGATGATCAGGTCCTTTTTCCGGTCGGTAATGACCAGATATCCGTCTTCGTCCAGGTGGCCGATGTCACCCGTGTGAAACCACCCGTCCGCGTCGAAAACCTCGCGCGTTTCGGCCTCTTTTTTGTAGTATCCGCGCATGACGTTGGGCCCTTTGGCCAAGATCTCGCCGTCCGCGGCGATTTTGACCTGGATGCCCGGGATCGGCCGACCCACCGTCCCGAACTTGAGATAGTCGAACGTGTTAACCGCGATCACAGGAGCGGTTTCGGTCAGCCCGTAGCCTTCGAGGACGACAAGCCCGATAGCGTAAAAAAATTCGGCGATATCGCGCGACAGCGGAGCGCCGCCCGAGACGAAGAACCGCACCCGGCCGCCTGTCTTCGCCAGGATCTTGGAGAAGACGAGCTTGTGGGCCAGCCCCCGCTTGAAACGGAGAACTCCGCCGACCTC
>JBGOYP010000266.1:0-4015 GCA_041479785.1 Candidatus Aminicenantia bacterium
AGTACTCGCCGGCGCCCTTGATCGACTGGGCCCGGATCAACTGAGGCTCCCCGGTCGCGGCTTGCGCCGCCCTGTCCGCCGATACAAGACTCAACGCCACAAACAGCAATCCCAGGATTCTTCGTGCTTGTCCATACGTCATCGTTGTTCTCCCATTCTCATAGGACTCTTATTCATACTCCCTGTCCTTCCATGGCACATGAATAATAATTCGGATACAGGCAATCGTCCATCGTGTTTCAAGAAGCATAGTTCCCTTCGTGCCGCCAGTCAATAGACGAAAATGACAACAAAGGAGGCCGTCCCGGGTGCCGCCAGGAAAGCAAACGCTCGCCCCACTCCTCCAGACGCTTGACATGGCAGGACGGACAGAAGGCCCGCGTCTTTCGAGAGAAGGTTAGGAGATGTTCGGACGGCCGGGCCAGCGCAGCCCGAAGGCTAGAGTCCGAGCATCTGAACGCTGAGCCCGGAGACGAGAATCATGAGGCCGGCGACGGCATGGGAAAAACGTTCCCACTTCCCCAGTTTGACGAAGCTGATCCCCCACGCGCTGGCCGCGATGATCGTTAGCATCGTCAGGATCGTCGTCGCGCCGAAGGCGAGGGTCACGAAGACGACGCCGGCAAAATTGTGTTTCGCGGCCGGATACATGACCAAGGGGATGAGCGGCTCGCAGGGCCCGAAGACGAAGATCGTGAAAAGGACCCAGGGCGTGATGTTGGCTTTGCGGGGACGGTCGTGGACGTGGCCGTGTTCAGCGGCATGGCCGTGCTTATGGTCGTGGGTTTCGCCGTCGCCGTGAACGTGGGCGTGCGTATGGGGCTTGTTCTTGACCGCCCGGTGCAAACCCCAGATGAAATAGACGAACCCGAAGGCGATGAGCAGCCAGGCCGCCGCCCCGCCGCGGACCGATTCCGCGTTTTCGAGCTTGGCGACGGCGATGCCGAGCGCGAGGCCGACGAACCCGAGGATGACCGAGCTCAATATGTGTCCGAGCCCGGCGAAAAAGGAGATAACGAGCGTTTTGGCCATCGACCAGTGGCGCGCCCGGCTCATGGCGATGAAGGGGATGTAATGGTCGGGGCCGATGACGGTGTGGATGAGGCCCATCCCCGCGGCCGTTCCGGCCAAGACAAGTATTTCGCGATTCATGGCGTCTCAGGATATAAAAAAAATGGTGGACGTTGGGGGACTCGAACCCCCGGCCTCAGCATTGCGAACGCTGCGCTCTCCCAGCTGAGCTAAACGCCCACGACTCGTCCTCGGAAAGGCCGGCCTTTCGAGGGAGATAGACTTTAGCATTTTTCATCTTTTTTTTCCACTTCACGGGCGGAGCCTGAAGCTGCCGATTGAAGACAGGCCGGAATTTAGCGGTCCGGAGCCCTATTTTTTAAAAAAACGGCCGACAATCTTAAGCAGGCTTCGGACCGAAACGCTCCGCAAGACCATTTTCAGGGACGGCAACAACGCCCCCAAGGCCCGGAATTTTTCACGGGCGCCTTGGCCGTGCATGAGAACGAGCGCCTTGTCGATGACGCGGGGCTTCGGGGGACCGTAAGGAAACCACCAGAGCTGGGACTTTTTCCGCAGGAATTCGGAGCTGACGTATTTGATGTTTTGGAGATGGAGCAATCCGTAAGGGCCGTGCGAGCGGCCGGCGCCTGTCTGCTTGGGCCCGCCCCAGATCGCTTTCGGTTCCGTGAACGAGAACATGTGGTCGTTCACGGTCACCGACCCGACCTCGAGCCTTTCGGCGATCGCGGCCGCGGCCTTACGGCTTCGCGTCCAGACCGACGCCGTCAGGCCGTAAGACGAATCGTTGGCCAGGGCCACGGCGTCCTCGACGGTGGAGAAGCTCATGATCGGGAGCGTCGGGCCGAACGTCTCTTCGGTCATGATTTTCATGGTGTGGTCGACTTGATCGAGCACCGTCGGCGACAGGAAATAGCCCGGAAGGTCTTTGACCCGGTCGCCTCCGGTCAATATTCGCGCCCCTTTGTCGCGCGCATCCCGGAGATGCTCCTCGACCGTTTGGAGCTGGCTGAGCGTTGTCATCGGGCCCATGTCCACGCCCGGTTCCAGCGGGTTCCCGACTTTTATCTGCCGCGCCAGTTCGACGCATCGCGCCGTAAACGGCTCGACGACCTCCCGCGCGACATAGGCCCGCTCGATGGACGCACAGCTCTGGCCGCAGTTCATGAACGCCGTCCAGACCGCGCCGCGGGCCGCCCGCTCCAGGTCCGCGTCCTTGAGAACGATCATCGGGTCTTTACCGCCGAGCTCGAGGATGATGTTCGTCAGGTTCCGGCTGGCAAGCTCCATGACCCGCTTCCCCGTACCGACGCTCCCCGTGAACATGACCGTTTGGATTCGCGCGTTCGTGATCATGTCCTCGGCCTGGGCCGTCCGGCAGACGACCACGTTCAAAACGCCGGGCGGGAGACCGGCCTCGACGAAGATTTCGCCGAGGAAAAGAGCGGTGAGCGGCGTCGACGTGGAGGGCCGGTGGACGACCGAGTTTCCGGCCGACAAGGAGCTGACGATATCGCAGAACGGAATCAGGAGCGGGAAATTCCAGGGCGAAATGATGAGCGTCGGGCCGATGGCTTGAAAATGATAAACGTTTTTTTTATGGGCGAAGAGCGGGACCGACGCGCTCACCTTTTTGGGCCGGAGAGCTTCGTCCATATGACGCGTATAGTATTCGAAAACACCCAGGCTTCCCAAGACTTCGACGGCCAGGGATTCCATATACGGTGAGCCCTTTTCCAGAGTGATCAACCGGGCGGCTTCCTCCCGCCGGTCGAGGAGGATCCGCTGGGCTTTGCGGAAGATCCGTTTCTTATCGCCGACCGGCATGTCCCGCCATCCCGGATAAGCGACGACGGACGCGCCGACGGCTTCGCCGCAAAGCTCGGCCGAAGCGAGAGAGCACTCGCCGACCTTTTCCAGAGTGGCCGGGTTTTTCGAAACGAGCTTCTCGGGGGCGTCGAGTCGTTTGTTGCCGATGATCAGCCGTCCGTCATAAGCCATCACAGTCTTCCTTTATCGGGCCGCCGCGGCCTTTTCCGGCTTCGTCGTGCCCAGCTGCGTGCCTTCATGTGGACCAAAGTATATGAATTCAAGATGCCGGAGACAAGACCCGATTTCGTCTTTAATTCGACGCCGGGGTTGACTTATAATAGCCGTGGAAAATTTATCCAGGAGGCCCCCATGAGGACCGCCGCAAAAATCGCATTCGGGCTGTCCATCGCTTTCCTTTGCGTTTTCCTGCTGGCCGGCATTACCCCGGCGCAGAAGAAGAGCTACGACCTCTTCGAAACGCCGAAGACCTGCGCCCAATGCCATAAGGATATTTATACGCATTGGCGGTCGGCGATGATGTCCCAGGCCTACACCCATCATTGGGACGAAATCGAATACTTCAAGCTGGCCATTCCCCAGGCCGAGAAAGACCCGAAGGTCGCCGAAATCAAAGCCGGATGCAACGGCTGCCACGCCCCGTCATCCTTTTTTATCGGCGACGTGCCGCCGCCGCTGCCCTCGGCCAATTCCCGGGCTAACGAATCCGTGTTCTGCGACATCTGCCACACGATCTCCGGGTTCAACGGCGACACGCCGTTCAATTTCAACTACATCCTTAATCCCGGGAAGACGAAATACGGCCCCCGGCCGAACGTCGTCTCGCCCCACCACGAATCGAAGGCGTCGGAATTCATCAAAACGCCCGACTTCTGCGGGACCTGTCATAACGAGAAGAATCCCTACGGCCTCTGGGTTAAATCAACCCACCTCGAATACATGGCCGGGCCCTACCCCAAGCAGGGCGTCCGCTGCCAGGATTGCCACATGTGGCACGCCCCGGGAAAAACAGCCGACATGGGCGCGCTCTATCCCGACATGGCCAACCACAACTTTCCGGGCGGCCACGTGATGGCGAAAATCCGGGGGGCGATCGAAATGAAGGTCTATGCCGATGCCGAGGAGATTTCGCCCGGCGAGAAGATGACCGTCA
>JBGOYP010000267.1:0-4009 GCA_041479785.1 Candidatus Aminicenantia bacterium
ATAAGCAAGGTAAATTGATAATTTTGGATCCCTGGTTTCCCATCATAATGAGACAGATCCTCAATGCATGGCTGTCTTTATTTCCACATGATGGAGATTTCAGATTCTATACCCCGAAGAGAATTAAAAAAACACTTACGGAAATTGGTTTGAAGAATATTCGATACCGAAGAATTGGTTTCTGGACTTATATAATAACAGGCAGTACTGTCTAATTGAGATTTTTGAGCGAATATTTGTGTTGTAATAATTGAAGTTACGAGGCAAGAATATACAATTTGAGTTCAAATCGATTACGGTCGAAAACAGGCGTATCTTCTGTATTCGGTGCATGATGGAAGACTTTTCATTTTTCTCAATTAGACACTACTGAATAACAGGGGAAAAAAAATATTAGGCTTCGGCGAAAAATGGTTAATGTCGGGTTGTTTATTTTCGTGTAAAATGTTGGCTGGAAACAGGACGGCCGGCAGCTGAAGCGCAAGCCGTTAGTTGGCCTTTCTGAGGCAAGGCCTCTGGATTCAAGCCAAATAACTATGCCAATCGAATCGGCACTCGTAGTCCTAATCCCCGAAGTGGAATGCTTGGTCGAGACCTTCCGCATGCGGTATGATCCGACCGCTGCCATCGGCGTACCGGCCCATGTCACGATACTGTATCCCTTCATATCGCATGATAAACTTACGACCGATATAACCACAACTTTGCGAGAGCTTTTCTTGAAACTACCCAGCTTTACTACTTCGTTTCCGGAAGCACAACGATTCCCTGACATTCTTTATCTCGCGCCAGTGCCCTCCGAGCCGTTCCGGCAACTAACTGAGATCATCGCCAGAAATTTCCCGGATACACTACCCTATGGCGGAGCATTTGCGGAGATTATTCCGCACCTCACCGTCGCGCAGGTAAGTGATCTTCAACAACTGGACGAAATTGCAGCCGACTTCCATGAGGTAGCCAGGGATAAGCTACCAATCTATGTTAGAGTAAATACTGTTTCACTGATGGATAATTCAGGCGGTTATTGGCAAATACGTGCGCAGTTTTCTCTACGCCCAGATAACCAGGCCGGCTAACACCGGCTCCAGCGGACAGCGGCTCCGCCGCTGATGGTAAGCGCGGCTTTGCTAGAAATGCGCGATAATCTGGGAAGGAGTCTTGCCAGTCCCGCCGCTGCCGCCGAGCCAACCCGTTAGGCCGCAGTGGACCGGATCATCGAACACCTCAAACTGACGTTTGTGGCCGAGAAGCCCTCGCTAGCGAGCGTCTTCACCGAGGTCGCCCTAATGGCGGCTGATGAAAGGAAACTTGAATTCGGGCCCGGCCCGGCATAGGATAAAAAGCACCATGGCCGCTTCCCATAAAATCACCCTTCTGGGTGCCGGACTGATCGGCACTTTTTATACCATGACCATCCACGGCCGGCGGGGCCGCGACCGCATCCACACGGTCTGCGCCCAGACCGAGGCCGAAGCCGAGGCCTTCGCCCGGAAGTGGGACATCCCTCGCTGGACGAGCAGCATCTCGAAAGCGATTGAGGACGTGGACACCGACCTCGTCATCGTCGGCCTGCCCAACAATCTCCATAAAGACGCCGTTCTCCGCGCGGCGCGAGCCAAAAAACCCGTCCTCTGTACAAAACCGCTCGGCCGGAACGCCGCTGAAGCATGGGAAATGCTTGAGGCCGTCGAAAAAGCCGGCGTCTTCGCCGGCTATCTTGAGGACTTGGTTTATACGCCCAAAACCCTGAAATCCCTGGCCTCAGTCCGGGCCGGCGCGTTGGGCCGGATTCTGTGGGTCCGTTCGCGCGAGACGCACCCCGGCCCGCACAGCGCCTGGTTCTGGGACAAGGAGATCGCCGGCGGGGGAGTGATCGTCGACATGGGCTGCCACTGCATCGAAATCATCCGGAATTTCGTCGGCAAGGATGTCCGGCCGGTCGAGGTCCTGGCCACCGCCGACACGCTCGTCCATCCGATCGCGGCCGAGGATTCGGGGATCGGCCTTATCCGCTTCGAGAACCGAGCGATCGGCCAGTTCGAGGTGAGCTGGACCTTCCGCGGCGGCATGGACCTCCGCGACGAAGTGGCCGGGACCGAGGGGACGATCTGGCTCGACCATTTTCTCCGGACCGGATTCGAGATGTTCACGGCCGTCGGTCCGGGCGGATATGTCGCCGAAAAAGCGGAAGGGGACAAAGGCTGGATGTTTCCGGTCGGCGACGAGGTCCATGAACTCGGCTATGTCGATATGTTTAACGACATGTTCGACGCTTTGGACGCCGGGCGGCCTCCCATGGAGACGTTTTTCGACGGCTATGTCGTTAACGCCCTGGTCGATGCGTGTTACAAATCGGCGGCATCGAAGCGCTGGGAGCCGGTGCGGTTCGAGCGATGGGAGGGCGTCACGCCGGCGGCGGCGAAAAGCGGCGAACCGGCCGCGGACGATCGCTATATTTTGATCAAGCGGGAGCGCATGCCCGACGGGACGACGAAGCTCATCCTCAAGGACAAGAAGACGGGCGAAGTTACCCAAAAAATAGAAAAAACATGATATCGGAATATTTCTGGAGGTGCCGAAAATGAAAAACGTCAAGAGAGGAATGACCGCGTTTTTAGGTGTAGGCGCGCTCCTATTCGGCGCCGCATGCGCGGCCAAAACCCCGTCAGATTACGCCGTGAAGGCCGTTCCGCTCACGGCCGTCAAGCTGACCCAGGGCTTCTGGGCCCAGCGCCAGCAGACCGACGTCGCCGTGACGATCGCCCACGAAATGAAAGAATGCGAAGACACGGGCCGCATCAAGAACTTCGAGCTCGCCGCCGCCGCGCTCAAGGGCGCGAAGGACGGAAAATTCGCGAGCCGGTACGCGTTCGACGATTCGGACGTTTATAAGGTGATCGAAGCGGCCGCCTACGTCTTGATGCTAAAGCCGAATCCGGAGCTTGAGAACGCGCTCGACGCCTGGATCGCCAAGATCGCGGCCGCGCAGGAACCCGACGGCTATCTCTACACGGCGCGGACAATCAACCCTCTGAACCCGCCCCGCATGTCGGGGAAGGCGCGCTGGGTCAACCTCCAGGACAGCCACGAGCTATACGTCCTGGGCCACATGTACGAGGCGGCCGTGCCGCACTTCGAGGCGACGGGAAAACGGAATCTCCTGGATATCGCCCTCAAGAGCGCGGATTTCATCGTCAAGACCTTTGGCCCCGGCAAGGACCAGCTCAAGCTCGTGCCGGGCCACGAGGAGGTCGAGATCGGCCTGGTTAAACTTTACCGGCTGACGGGCAAGAAAAAATATTACGACTTGGCCAAATTCTTCATCGACCAGCGCGGGAATTCTGCCGGCCACAAGCTCTACGGAACTTACGCCCAGGACCAAAAGCCCGTCCTGGAGCAGACCGAAGCCGTGGGCCACGCCGTCCGGGCGGCGTATCTTTACTCCGGGGTCACTGATATCGCTGCCTTGAGCGGCGACCGGCGCTATATGGACGCCCTTGACAAGATCTGGGACGACGTCGTCTTCAAGAAGCTTTACCTCACCGGCGGCATCGGCGCTGCGGGCGGCATCGAAGGCTTCGGCCCGGCCTATGAACTGGCCAACGCGACGGGCTACGCCGAGACCTGCGCCACGATCGCCTACGCGCTCTGGAACTGGCGCATGGCCCTTTATCATGGCGACGGGAAGTACATGGACCTCTTCGAACGCGCCGCTTACAACGCGTTTCTCTCCGGCTCCGGCATGAGCGGTGACCTCTTTTTCTACCCGAACCCGCTCGCGTCGTCCGGCCGGACCGAGCGCACGCCCTGGTTCTCTTGCGCCTGCTGCCCGCCGAATGTCGCCCGATTCATCGCCCAGCTCGGCGGTTTCGTTTACGGTGTGGAGGGCGACAAGGTCTACGTCAATCTCTACGCCCAGGGAACGGCCGACGTCGAGACTAAAGCGGGAAAGATTACGTTCTGGCAAACGACCGATTATCCTTGGAACGGCGACGTCAAGATCAAAATC
>JBGOYP010000268.1:0-3977 GCA_041479785.1 Candidatus Aminicenantia bacterium
AACGAGCCTTCGGGCCATTCCGCCAGCTTCGCCAGGAGATCGCCCTTCTCGCAGGCCAAGCCTTTGTCCCGGCAGATGTCGACCATGACGCCGTTTCCGTCGATTCCGTATCCTTCGACCCCGTTCTTTTTTAAGAGCTCGAGGAATTCGCCCCGGCCGCAGCCGAGGTCCAGGACCTTGCCGCCAGGGCGGAAATAGACCACGTATTTCGCTTGCTGCCGGACGACGGCGTCCTCCCGCCCGCGGAACCGAGTTTCAAAGCCCGCGTAACGGCTGTCCTCGATCGGCTCGAGAACGGCCTTGACCTCGCCCGGAGCGGGCATTTTTTTCTCCTCGAGAAGGACGAGGAGGCGTTCGAGCTTGTCCTTGAGCGCGCCGAACGTCTTCAGGAGGACTTGAACGTCCTCGTAGGCGGCGGCGAGCTTGTCCACGCGCCATTCCATGCTCTTGAAGACCATCCCGACGTGATTGCTCCCGAGGGCGTCCCATTCCTTGTCCCGGGCGTCGGCGATCTCGTTCTGGAGCTGCAGGAGCTCGACGAGGGCCCCGGCCAGGCCGGCCGGGTCGAGCGTCGCGGCGCGGTCCTTAAGATCCTGGGCTTTTTTCGAGAATTCGTCTTCTTTGTCTCGCCGGGTTTGGGCGAGCTTTTCGATCGTCCGTCGCATCAATTCTGGGAGGGCGGCGAGGTGGTTTTATCGGAGGGAGGAGCGGTGTTCTTATCTTTCTCTTTTCCGCTGATCGAGCTTTTAAAATTCTTGATCCCCTCGCCGAGGGACTTGCCGAGCTCGGGGAGCTTTCGTGCGCCGAAGATGATGACCACGATAAGCAGGATTAGAATGAGCTCCTGCGGCCCGATCGATCCTAACATGGATGTCTCCTTATGATTCTGCCTTTCAAACATACGTCTTTGAGGTCGAATTGTCAACTTGGAGCCGCCGTTGACTTCTCGAAAACGGGGTGATATATCATCCTCTTTATCGTTGATCGAGGACGCGGCCCGGCATTTATCCGGCCGGCCCGCCCAAGGAGGGCGCCCATGATATCCCGCCGTCACTTCCTTAAAATCGGAGGCCTTTCGGTATCGCTGTCGGGTTTTGTCCGGAATCTGTTCTCTCAAAACGCGCCCCAGGCGTCGGCCAAGCTCGAGAACATGGTCGCCGGCGTAAAACCGCTCGGCCCGGACGATTACGAGGCCCGGCTCGATAAAGCCCGGCGTTTGATGACCGAAAACAAAATCGACGCCCTGCTCCTCACGGGCGGCATTAATCTCACCTATTTTACGACCGTGAGCTGGGGAACGAGCGAGCGGACGTTCGCCGCCGTCCTGAATAAAAAAGGCACGCCCGTTTGGATCTGTCCGGCTTTCGAGCTCGAGCGCGCGAAAGAGCTCATCCCCGCGGGCCAGGACGTCCGTGTTTGGGAAGAGCACGAAAGTCCGTACAAGCTCATCGGCGACGTCCTGGGCGGCTTGGGAGCGCGCGCCGGCCGGATCGGGCTCGGGCCGTCGACGAGCGCCTTTCAGTTTTTCGGCCTCAGGAAGGACGTCCCGCAGTTCGAGCTCACGGACGGAGCCGTCGTGACCGAAGGCTGCCGCGGGACGAAGACGGCCAAAGAGGTCGCTTTCATGGACCTCGCGAACAAGATCACGAAGATCGCTTACCGGGGGAGTTTCAAACAGGTCAAAGAGGGCATGAGCCCGCGCGATCTCTCGGGCGCGATCGCCGCCGCCCATACCCAGATGGGCGTCCGGGGAAGCGGAGGGCCGCAGTTCGGACCGGCCACGGCGTTTCCCCACGGCTCGCGCGCTCCGCAGACGCTCAAGCCGGGCGATACGATCATGGTCGACGGCGGCTGCAGCGTCGAGGGCTTCAGCGCGGACGTCACGAGGACGATCGTCTTCGGCAAGCCGACGGACAAACAGCGCAAGGTCTGGGACATCGTCAAAAAGGCGCAGACCGCGGCCCTCAAGGCGGCCCGCCCGGGCGTCAAGTGCGAGGACGTGGACGCGGCGGCCCGGAAGGTCGTCGAGGACGCCGGATACGGACCGGGGTACAAATATTTCGCCCATCGGGTCGGGCACGGCATCGGCATGGAAGGCCACGAATATCCGTATCTCGTCAAAGGGAACACGCTGAAGATCGAGCCGGGGATGACGTTCTCGAACGAGCCCGGCATCTACATTTACGGCGAGTTCGGCATCCGGACCGAGGACTGCATGGTCGTTGCCGAGACCGGCGCCCGCCTACTCGGCGGCATGGAAGCCTTGGAGATCGACCGGCCGTTCGCCGATAAATAAAACAGGAGGAATTATGAAGACAAAAAGATTCATTCTTTTCATCGCGGCGTTGGCCGTTATCGGAGGCTTCGCCGCAGCCCAGAACATGCCCTGGCTCTACTGGACCTTCCTCCCGAAGGGCCAGATGGACCTGATCGTCGGCGAATCCTCGGGCCAGGCGGCCATGAGGACGATCATCGACATCAACGGCTACAATCGCGACCGGTCCGCAGAAGAATACGCCGGCCCGTTCTGGGAGACGCAAGTCATATTGAAATATTTGAAGCAATTCGGCTTTTCGAACGCGAAGCTCGTAAGCTCGCCCGCCACCGGTGTAACTTATGACGTTATCAAAGGCGACCTCTGGGAGGTCAAGCCCCGTCTCCAGAAGCTGGCCTCGGCGACGGACCTCTTTGCCATGGTCGCGTCAGGAAGCGCGAACACCGACGTCACGGCCGAGCTCGCCTGGGTCGGCCGGGGCACGGCCGCCGAAGTCGACGCGGCCAAGGTCGAGGGAAAGGTCGTCGTCACCGAGGGCTCGCTCGGCCAGGTCTATAATTACGCCTGCAACCAGAAAGGCGCGCTGGGCGCGGTGTCCATCGCCATGTCGCGGCCGTATTTTGACCCGCTCCAGATGCCTTGGGCGAGCGTCGGCCAGCGCGGCGGCGCGGGCGGCCAGCGCGGAGGGCAGCCTCCGGCCCAGCCGCCGCCCGCCCCTCCGACGCCTCCGCCCGCTCCGAAATTCGCCTTCCAGCTCCCGGTGCGCGAGGGCGATTTTCTGAAGCTGCGTCTGATGGCCAACGAGAAGATCACGGTCCACGCCGTCGTCCAGTCGGCAACGCGGAAGTACAACGTTGAGATCATCGTCGCCGAGATCCCGGGGACCGACCCGAATGCCGGCGAGGTCATTTTCTCGGCGCACCTTTTCGAAGGGTATTGGAAGAACGGTGCGAACGACAACACGTCCGGAAGCGCGGGCATCCTCGAGGTCGCCCGGGTCCTTAATACCCTGATCTTAGACGGCCGCTTGCCAAGGCCGAAACGGACGATCCGCTTCATCTGGGGCCCGGAGATCTCGGGTACCGGCCAGTGGGTGAAGGCCAACAAGGCGATCATGGATAAAACGTTGTGCAACATCAACATGGACATGGTCGGCGAATACCTGAGCAAGAACCAGGCCTTCATGTGCCTGATGCGGACGACGTTCGGCAACCCGCATTACATCAACGACGTCATGGAGAACTATTTCCGGTATGTCGGCGAAGGCAACCGGGAACGGCTCCAGAACCGGAGCGATTTCTACAAGGTCCCGGTCCGGATCGTCGACCCGTTCGGCGCGGACGAGCCGTTCTGGTATGCGATCGAAACGCACTACGGCTCGTCCGACCATGAGGTCTTCAACGACTGGGGCGTGCGCGTGCCCGGGATCATGATGATCGCCTGGCCGGACCGCTGGTACCATACGACCAACGACCTGCCCGACAAAGCCGACGCGACCGCTCTGCGACGGGTCGCGGCGATCGGCGCCGCGGGAGCCTATACCGTGGCCACGGCGGACGACGCGATGGCCGTGAAGATCGCGGGCGAGATCGCGAGCAACGCCACGCGCCGCCTCGGCCATTATCTCGCGGCGGCCCAGCAAACGCTCGCCGCGGCGGAGGCGAAGACGTTCGAGGACGCTTATAAAAACGCGCGGGCGTAT
>JBGOYP010000269.1:0-3960 GCA_041479785.1 Candidatus Aminicenantia bacterium
ATCGATGACCGGACCCTCGGCGCCCCGGACGAAGTTGCCCCACCAGAGATGGCCGATCTCGTGGCCGAAGACGGGGAGGTAGAAGAACCGGTCCGGCATCGCGCCCGGAATATAGAACGTGATGCCTTCGTAACTTCCGCCTCCGGCGTTCCCCAACAGTTCCTGCGGGAGTTCGATCACCGAATATCCGTCGTAGGGAAAAAAGCCGTAGAGGTCTTTTAAAAAGCGGACGATCTTGCCGCAGTTCTCCAGATAATACTCGGCTTTTTCCGGACCTCCCCCGAGCAGAAAGACCCCGACATCCAAGCCCTCGATGTTCCTTCGGAGAGAACGGAACGGAGCGGCGGCGAAACAATACTCGACCGGAGAGGCGATGTCGAAATCATATTGTTTGCCCGACGGGAGAATCTTCTCGGCGGTCAATTTTCCGACGCTGGCCACGGTCCAGTTCTCGGGGACGAAATACGAGATCTTTCCTTTCGAACGGCGGGCCGATCCCGACACTTCCGGATACCATCGGCCGGGGTACAAAGCATAAGAGATATCGGGGCCAATCCAGGCGTTGAAAAAATTAAGCTCCGGAACCCGGTCCGAGAACGAACCTTGATAACGGATGCGGACAATGTCATTCTCCGTTTCGGAAAAGCGTTTGCCGCGACGGACGGTCAGGTTTCCGCCGTTTCGATCGTAATCCAAGGGACGGCCCGTCCCGTCGGTGACAGTGAGCACGACGAGCTCATGATTGAGTTCAAGCGAGACCTCTTCAGCGCCGGAGCCGAGGCTCGTCAGTCGAAGCCGGGCGTCTCCCCTCAGTTGACCATGGCCCGGGTCGAGCTCGATTTTCAAATCCGTGAATTCCATCCGCCAGGCGGCCGGCCGCTCCTGAGAAGGGCTGGCCGCGGCCGTAACGAGAGAAACGAGGATGACCAGGGAACGGACAAGGCTGAAGAAGGAGATGCTCATGGCGGGCTGCTTTCGCTATTTCCCGGTCTTGCTGATTTTCCGGATCGCTTCGGGCAGGGCAAACCTGCCCTCCGGGATCTCCACATTATATTCGACGCTCTTGAATGTCAGCGTCATCTCCCGGCCGAGCTCCCGCCTGATCTGGAGATAGGGAAACAAGGTCCCGGCGACGGTCCTGTAATCGCGCAGAAAGACCTCCTGCAGGCTGGTCCCGATCGTCGTATCCATCGGGCATTCGATTTTGACGAGGAGCCCCGAGACTTGATCAAAATAATACGTTATGGGGTAATCATCGAGAAAAACGGCCTGGACCTTGAAGGTGGGTCTTTCTTCGACGGTTTCGAGGCCCGTACACTTGACCTTTTTGAAAACCTCTCGCCAGCGCATCGGAAGATCCAGGCCATAAAGAAATTGAAATCTCTTGCTCTCCGTCCCTTCCCAGATTTTTGGCCCGGACATCGGGTTGATTTCCCAGACGGTCCGGCCGTCCGAACCGTATTCCACTTTCCCGATTGCCTGGGAATCGACCACGACGCGGTAAGGACCGGCCTTGGTCAGGATGGTCGTCACTTCGGCCGGAGCGGGGAGCACGGAGAGCTTCATCGTCGACGTCGTCCGCCTGTTGGCGATTTTGTCGAAGACCGCCCGGCCGCCGGATTTTTCGACAAAAGCGTCGAGAATCGACTCGGCTTTAGGCAGAGGAGAGGTTTGTCCTGCGATTTGTCCCGCGGCCGCGAGCGTTGCGCCCAGGATGAGAAGGAGAGTTGCCCCAAAGGCGACCCGCCCCCTTTTTCCTCCGATATCTCCGGTTTTCGTCCCGGAACAGGTGCTTTCGATCATGATGTTCTCCTTATCGAGAGTCATGGAATCTTGTCCATCTGGAGACACGATAACCGAAATGCCGGCCGTCTTCTTCTCAGCGTATACGGTGAGGAACGATTTATGCCTCCGATTGGTAGCTCCGGACTGCGGAATGGACGGAAAGCCGCCCGGCGTAGAAAGGGTATTGATTTCGGAGCAGATATGCGGCTTACGGCGCGGTCGGATTCTTCCGATAATCCGAGGGAGTCCGGCCGGCCAATTCCTTGAAAACCCGGTTGAAGGTGGCCACGGAATTGAACCCGCAGTCCAGGGCGACGGTGATCAACTTTTCCCGTCCCGCTTCGGGCATCGCCAGCCGCCGCTTGGCCTCCTCGACGCGGTAATGATTGATGAACTCGTAGAAATTCCGGCCGAGAAGGTCGTTGATAACGCGGGAAAGATGAGCGACCGGAATGTCGAGGGCCTGGGCCAGCTTGGGGAGGGTGATTTCGGGATCTAAAAAGGCTTTTTCGCGCTCCATCAGCTCGAGCAAACGCGTTTTGTGGAGTGCGGCGTTTTCCGGTATCAGAGACGACCGCTCGTACCGTCGGATCGGTCTAGCCTCGAAAGGCCCGAAGAAGATCTCGGGTTTGAGTATGGCCCGGTATCCGGTCGCGAACGTGTTCAAGGCGACAAGGAAGAACACGATCTGACCAACCAGGCCGATCGCCCGGCTCTCGAGCCTGACCGCGGCCACCAAAGCCAGGCCGACGGCCCAGATGGCGGCGTAAACGACCAGGCGCTGCCGGAGCCAGCCGAGGTTGATCCGATCGATCGTCGAAAACGCGGCCTTGATCCTCTCGGAATGCTCCCGGAGGAGACGGATGATGAAGACGACGTAGGCGATCGTCTGAAGGATCGACAGGATCAGGACGACAAGCCAGGGGGATCGGACGGCAAATCCAACGATGCCCGACGACGCCGAGGCGCTGGCGGGCAATCTTAAGAAAGCTCCGTAGGCGAGTATTCCCAGGAGGAAGGGAATCCCATGGAGGACGTCAGCGGGCGTCCATCGGCGATTCTTGACGGTCATCGCCCTGACGTAAAGATAGAACAGAGGGCCGTAGATCAGGATCACGGAGCCCATGAGGATCGAGAATGCGGGCCAGACATCGTAGAGGCCGAGGAGCGAGACAATGCCGTTGGCCATGCCGATCGCCAAGGTCAAGAGGAAAAAGGCCATGATTTTGTTGGCCCGGCGATTGCCCATTCGAATAAAAAACAGCACCATCGCCTGGATAAGAGCATGGATCGCTCCTGCCAGGTTGATATAGCTAAGAAATTTTACCCAGAAATCCATCTCTTAACCATAGCGAATCCGGACTTCCGAAGTCAATCCGATGGAAAGCGAAATCTCCTTGGGACTCTTGCAGGAGAGTGTGAGTTTTTAATCCAAAAGCATTAATTTGTTTCTTTCAACTGGAAGGTTATTTTCGTCATCTGAGAATAAATCCAACTGCAACCGCAATCCATGTTAAATTCATGAATGCCAGGACGAGCCAGGCCTTCCTTGGATACTGAAAGTTGGAGCATCTACTCTAGTAAGAAAAAGGAGGGCGAATTGACTTCCTACCGTGCGTAAGAAGCCACGCCCGAAACGGCGGAAAGAAAAATAAAGGGAATCTATTGTAACTAACGAATTTGAATGGGTTTTCGACTTTCGATTCTTCTCGACGTTTTTGGAAGTTATTAGACGGGTTTCGATATTTTTTGGCACAGTTTGGGCACAAATCTATTTTTACAATCAAAGCTTGGTTGATGCAAGGGACTTAAAATGAGGAGTTCCCCCAAAATTTATGGTGAAAAAAGCCATCGTTGGCCGGTATCGGGATCGCGGGAGGAAAAACAGCCGTAAAGGCCCCTCTTTTGGCCGAACAAATACGCCTTGATCCCATCGGCCAGGGCGTAGAAGCGGAAGTCAGGGATCCCGAACACCCGCCGGGCCGCCTGCAGCACGTGGCCGGTTAATACGCGAAGCTTCGTCCGCAGGTTCAGATAGACCATGGCGAAGTATGCCGCGGCCAGGACGAGCGCCATCATGTTCTGGAGACGGACGTAGGTCAGAAGCCGGATATCTTCGAGCTGATACGACTGCTTTATGAAGCGGAACGTTTCTTCTATCGTCCAGCGGGTCAG
>JBGOYP010000270.1:0-3943 GCA_041479785.1 Candidatus Aminicenantia bacterium
CTGCGGATCGTCGCGACCCTGCTTTCGGTCTCGGACGGGACGGTCCGGTTGTTCGAATACGACCTGAAAACAAACCCCGAAAAATTCCGCGAGCGCATCAGCTATCTGCCCGAGGAGGCGGGGGCGTACCGGAACCTGAAGGGGCGGGATTACCTGAAATTCATGGCCAGCTTTTACGCCGACACGCCGGCCAAATCCCAGGAGTTCGTCACCCTGGCCGAGCAGATCACCGGCCTGGGGCCGCGCCTGGCCGACAAGGTCGGGACATACAGCAAAGGCATGGTCCGCAAGCTCCTCCTGGCCCGGGCCCTGATGACCCGGCCCGCGCTCGCGATCCTCGACGAGCCGACGTCGGGCTTGGACGTCATCAACTCCCTCGAGGTCCGCGAGATCATCAAGCGCTTCGCGCGGGAGGGCATCTCGGTCCTCCTCTCGTCTCACAACATGCTCGAGATCGAGTTCCTCTCGGACCGCGTCGCGCTGATCGACAAGGGCCTGATCCTCGATTCGGGGACGCCGAAATCCCTCAAGGAGAAATATCAGGCCGAGAACCTCGAAACCGTGTTCAGGAGCGCTCTCCGATGAAAAAATTCATGACCCTTCTCGTCAAGGAAATCCGAGAGCTGATCACCAAGCAGCTCGTCGTCTCGCTCGTGCTGATGATGGCCTTGTTTTATTTCATCGGCACCATCACCCGGAGCGAAGCGCAGCGGGCCGCCGGCAAGCAGAAAATCTCGGTGTACGACCTCGACCGGTCCCCGCTGTCCGGACAGTTGGTCGGAGGCCTGGAAACCATGAATTTCCAGGTGGCGAAGGTCCAGGCCGCGGACACGGCGGCGGCGGTGAGCGAGGCGAAAAATTCCGAGACAAACGTCCTCCTCGTCATCCCCCAGGGCTTCGGAGATGCGGTCAGTCGGTCAGCGTCCATGAATGTCGAGACCTATACGTTCCTCAGGAATTTCTCCGTCATGGGCGCGCGAACGTCGGGCCTCCTGAGAGCGGTTGTCTCCGCCATCAACAATGTCCTATCCGACAACGTCCTCAAGGAGAAGATCCCCGGCGCCGACCCCCAGAGCCTGAAAAATCCGATCAAAACCAAGGATTTCATCGTCATCAAAAGCAGGATGGCCGAGGGCTCGGCCGCGCTGATCGCCGGGTTCGTTTCGTCCCAATCCATGCTCATCCCGGTCATCCTGATGATGATCATCATCTACTCGTCGCAGATGGTCATCTCGGCCATCGCCATGGAAAAACAGAACAAGACGCTCGAGACGCTGCTGACCGTGCCCATCTCTCGGGCCTCGATCGTCGCGGCGAAAATGTTGGCTGCGGGGCTGGCCGGGCTGCTGTCGGCGGCCATCTACATGCTCGGCTTCCGCAATTACATGTCCGGCCTCACGGGCGACATCGCCTCGGCCCCGGGCGTCAGCCAGGTCGTCCAGAAGCTCGGCCTCGCCCTCGACGCTAAAGCTCTCGTCCTCCTGGGCGTCTCGCTCTTCTTCGCCATTCTATGCGCTCTGGCCATGGCGACCATTCTCGGGGTCCTGGCCGAGGACTTCCGCAGCGCCCAGAGCCTGATCATGCCCATGGTCTTCCTGGTCATGATCCCGTATTTCATTACCCTCTTTACCGACGTGAAATCCCTGTCACTGCCCGTTAAGGTCCTCGTTCTGGCCATTCCCTTCTCTCACCCCTTCCTGGCCACGCAGAACATCTTTCTCGAAAATTACGGCGCGGTCTGGTTCGGCATTCTCTACATGGCCGTCCTGTTCACAGTCCTGGTCGTTATCGCGGCCCGGATTTTCTCTTCGGACAAGGTCCTGACCATGAAGCTGCGCTGGGGGAAAAAGAAGAAAACCGTTTTTTAACGCCTCTGAAAGGCTCATCGACGATGGCCATTGTCTGCCCGGGCTGCGGGCATGAATATGACGTTACCCTGTTCGAATTCGGCCATACTGTAACCTGCGACTGCGGAACCATTCTCGACCCCTTTGGTGCGAGCCCCGTTGAACTTCCGGTCGACGGCATACTCGACCTGCACACGTTTAATCCCGCCGAGGTCAAAGACCTCGTCCCTGACTATCTGGCCGCCTGCCGGAGCCGGGGGATCACGCGCGTCCGGATCATCCACGGCAAGGGTCGCGGCGCCCTCCTCCAGACCGTCCACGCAATCTTGAAAAAACATCCCGACGTCGGCTCCTTCGAGCTCGCCGGCGAGGACGAAGGAGGATGGGGCGCGACGATCGTCCGGCTCATCAAGTGAACAAGGATAAACCATGACTAGGCTAGGACGGGCGGCGCTGCTCCTCGCGGGAGTCCTTTGTGCGTCCCTCTCCTTCGCCGCTGAACGCTGGACCTTCGGTCTGGAAGGGCAAGTTTCGTTCGGCCTGACGCTCCACAACCAAGCGCCCGAAAAACTGATTTTTGGGCTTCGCTACATTCCGACGTTTACGTTCAAGCACGACCTCGGCTTAGGCTTATCTCTGGATGTCGAAGCATCGGTCAACATGACCGCGACGGCCCGCGGTTCCGGCTTGAGCGATCTTCAAACCGACGGCCGGCTCCGGCCGTACCGGCTGTGGGCCCGGCTCGCGACGAAACAGTTCGAAGCCCGGCTCGGGCTGCAAAAAATCAATTTCGGCTCGGCCATGCTTTTACGGCCCATGATGTGGTTCGACCGCATCGACCCGAACGACCCTCTCCAGCTCACGGACGGCGTTTACGGCCTTCTCCTCAAATACACGTTCCTCAACAACACCAACATCTGGCTTTGGGGCCTCCTGGGGAATGGTGGCGTCAAGGGTTGGGAGACCATTCCCACCCGTCGCGGCGCGCCCGAGTTCGGCGGGCGGATTCAAATTCCCGTTCCGGCGGGCGAACTGGCCGTCAGCTATCATCATCGGCGCATGGACACGGCGAGAAGCCTGGTCGCGCTTCCGCCCGCCGAGCGCTCCGACCCGCCCGAAGACCGGCTCGGGGTCGACGGGAAATGGGACCTCGGCATCGGCGTCTGGGTCGAGGCCGTTTTGGCCCGGCAGGATTTCAGCCTCGTCCCCGGCCGGTATCAAAAATGGCTGAACGTCGGCGCGGATTATACGTTCGGCGCCGGAAACGGGCTGCATCTCCTGGCCGAACATCTTGTCCTCGACGTTTCGGAAAAAGCGTTCGCCTCGGGGACGAGACGGAACCTCACTGCGCTTACCGCCGATTATCCTCTCGGCCTGCTCGACCGCCTGCGCGCGGTCGTGTTCCGCGACTGGACGTCGGGAGATTGGTACCGCCTCCTGACCTGGCAGCGGACATATGACCAGTGGACCTTTTTCATCGTCGGCTTCTGGAATCCCGACCGGTACCAGATCTACGGGAGCGCGCGCGAGGGCCCGGTCTTTTCCGGGAAAGGATTTCAGCTTACGGTCGTTTTCAACCATTAAACATGAGGTGAATATGAATAACGGGACGCTGATCACGACGATCGACCTGATGAAAATCTATCCGATGGGCGGGCAATCGATCACGGCCCTGAACAAGGTCAGCCTGACCGTGCAGAAGGGAGAGTTCGCCGGACTCGTCGGGCCGAGTGGCTCGGGGAAAACGACGCTCCTAAACATTCTAGGCTCTCTCGACGTGCCGACGAGCGGATCGGCAATGGTTCTCGGCGAAAAGGTCGAGGCCCTCAGCCATAAAAAAGCGGCGGATCTCCGCAACCGGCATATCGGGTTCATCTTCCAGACCTTTAACCTTCTGCCCGTCTACACCGTTTACGAGAACGTTGAATTTCCGCTCCTTCTCCTTGGTTACGCGCCCGCCGCCCGGCGGAAAGCCGTCATGGACTCTCTTGAATGGGTCCATCTCGCCGACCGGGCGAGGTCGCGTCCGAATCAATTGTCGGGCGGCCAATGCCAGCGCGTAGCCATCGCCCGGGCCATCGTGAAGCGGCCGGACC
>JBGOYP010000271.1:0-3937 GCA_041479785.1 Candidatus Aminicenantia bacterium
AGATCGAAGCCCGGATGATCGAGTTCGACCCCATCCTTTTCCTCCTCCGCGATTCGCTCACCGATATCGTCTCCGCCCTGGCCCTCGGCGCCCATAAAAAAGGCCTCGAAATCGCTTGCCACATCGCCCCCGAAATTCCCGACGGCGTCGTCGGTGACCTCGGCCGGCTCCGCCAGGTTCTGATCAACCTGCTCGGTAACGCCATCAAATTCACCGAAAAAGGCGAGGTCGTGGTCGAGGTCACGTGCGCGTCTCGTTCGGACCGGGACATCCTCCTCCATTTCGCGGTTAAGGACACCGGGATCGGCATCCCCGCGGACAAATGCAACCTGATCTTCAACGCCTTCGTCCAGGGCGATGGTTCCACGACGCGCAAATACGGCGGCACCGGCCTGGGCCTGGCCATCTCGTCTCAGATCGTGGCGATGATGGGCGGAAAGATCTGGGTCGAAAGCGAGGTCGGCCGCGGCAGCGAGTTTCATTTCACAATCCGTCTGGGTCTCAAGGACAAGCCGGACGGGCGGCCCATTCCGGTCGAGCCCCGGGCCGTCGAAAACCTGCGCGTGCTCGTCGTGGACGATAACGCGACGAACAGGGCCATCCTCAAGGAATTGCTGACAGGTTGGTCCATGCGACCGGACTCCGCCGAAAACGCCCCGACCGCCCTAGCCCTTCTCGAGGCCTGCAAACGCGCCGGGGAGCCGTTCAAGCTGATCCTGGTCGACTCGTGCATGCCCGGCATGGACGGATTCACTCTGATCGAGCACATCAAAAAGGACCCCGAATTCTCGGGCGCGACCATCCTCATGCTCACCTCGGCCGAACAGCTGGGCGACCTGAAAAAATCCCGGGACCTCGGGGTCTCCGCTTATCTGACCAAGCCGATCAAGCCGTCCGCGCTGTTCGACGCCATCATGATCGCGATGGGCGCCGCGGCGCTCGACCAGAGCGAGCGGCCGGTCATCACGGCCCAGCATATCCAACGGCTCCGGCGGCGCTATCGCATCCTGATCGCCGAAGATAATCCCATCAATCAGAAAGTGGCCGTGCGCCTCCTTGAAAAAGCGGGCCATCGGGTCGCGACGGCGGGCGACGGACGGGCGGCCTTGGACGCCTTGAGGACAGAGACCTACGACCTCGTCCTCATGGACGTGCAAATGCCGAACATGGACGGGTTCGTCGCGACCGCCGCGGTCCGCAAAGATGAGAAGACAAGGAGGTCGCGTCTCCCCATAATCGCCATGACCGCCCACGCTATGACCGGAGACCGGGAAAAATGCCTTGAAGCGGGCATGGACGCCTATATCGCCAAACCCCTCAGGCCCGCCGAGCTGTTCGAAACGATCGACCGGATCATGGCCGAGCGCAGGCCGACGGTCCTCCGGAGGGTCGGATGAAAACATCGAAATCGCGGCGGACCATTCTCGTTGCGGACGACGACGCGGTCTCGGGCCGGATCCTGGAAAAGAGCCTGACCGATTGGGGATTCCGGGTCCTCCTCGTCCGCAACGGGAACGACGCCTGGAAAGCGCTCCAAAAGCCCGATGTGCGCCTCGCGCTCCTGGATTGGGTGATGCCCGGAGTCGACGGCATCAAGCTCTGCCGGCGGACCCGCGAGAAGAGCAAATCGCACTACACATACATCATTCTGTTAACGGCTCGCGACGACCCGCGAGACGTTGTCGACGGATTAGAGGCCGGAGCCGACGACTATATGACCAAGCCCGTGAATTACCTCGAGCTCCGGGCCCGGCTTCAGGCGGGACTCCGGATCACCAACCTCGAAGACAAACTGCTCCGCATCCAGCGGCGGTTGTCGCATCTGGCGACGAAGGACAGCCTGACCGGACTCTGGAACCGGCGCGTCACGATCAAGTTTCTCGAGGATGAGCTCGCTCACGCCGCTCGCGAGGGTTCGAGCGTCGGCGTGATCATGGCCGACCTGGACCATTTCAAGCGGATCAACGACACGGGCGGACATCAGCTCGGCGACCGCACCCTCAAAAGCCTCGCCCAATGCATCGACCGCCACGTCCGGCCCTATGATAAAGCAGGGCGATACGGCGGAGACGAGGTCCTGATCGTCCTTCCCGACTGCGGTCTTCACCGGGTCGCTCGGATCGCCGAGCGGCTGCGAAGCCGCTTCGCCCGGAGGAAGATCAAGGTCAACGGCACGGTCCTCCCCCGGACATTGTCGATAGGAGGCTCGGCGTCCGACTGTTTCGTAAACCCAACCGCGGACAAGCTGATCCGGGCCAGCGACCGGGCCCTTTATCAAGCCAAAGACGCGGGACGCAACCTCGTCGCCCTCTCTCACGCCTTGAAGAAAACGGGAAAAGCGAAAAAACGATGAGCCGCTCGAACCAGAACCTCCATCCGCCCATCTTCAAAGACGAAGTCCTCGACCGGATCGGCGGCGACGATTCCTTTCTCGCCGAGCTCCTCGAGATGTACGATGCGGAATTCGCGGAGAAATCGGCCGGTCTCGCCCAAGCCGTCCAGGCAAAGGAATTCACGGCGATTCTCACCTTGGGGCATAGCTTGAAAGGCTCCTCCGCGAATCTGAGCCTTCCCGGACTGCGTGACGAGGCATTCGCCATGGAAACCGCGGGACAGACAAAGGACCTCGCGCGGGCCGAGATGGCGCTCTCCGGCCTCCGGCGTGAGTACAAGCGGTTGAAGGATTTTCTCGCCCGCGCCTGACGGCGCAAAAACTCGGCCCTCCGCGATTACCTGGCCGCCAGAGCGTTCTGCATCGCTTTGAGATATTTCTCGCCGAGCGGCTCCTGGCCGTCCGGGAGCTTTGTCACGCCGCAGACGACGTTTCCAGCCTGGAGAAAATACATGTTCTGGAGATACCGGTCCTTGACGTGGAGGCCGAGCGGCGTTTTCTCGACCCCCAGGCCGTTTTTCGAAAATTTGTCCTTGAGCTGGGCAAGGACGCGCGCCGATTCTTCGGGCGACCGGACTTCGATCAAGACGGCCTCGAAATCCAGCCCTCCGGCCTTGTAGCTTGCCGCGTAGGCGTTGTTTAAAAAATTATACCCCATGAAGTTTCGGAGCGTGAATCGTTCGCTGTTGGCGACGAGGCCCTCCTTGGGAAAAACGGCCAGACGTCCGGGCCATCGTCCCGGGTCCTTGACCTTCGTCGCGATGTCCTGAGCGAACGTTTTCAGAATGTCCGCGGTTTTGTCCCCGCCGTCATAGCACATCAGCTTGACGTAAAACCGGCGGGCGAGAAAATTGAGCGCTTCGTCTTCCAGATAACCCTGGACCCCGACCGGCAGGAAGAGGCCGTCCGGGGACCGCTCCGCTCCGTAGATGCCGAAGGCGTTCAGAGGCGTTCCCATGTCATAGAGGTCGACCGTGACCGAGGCCTTCGACAAGGCCGCCCGAAACTGTCCGACGACCGCTTCTCTGAAATCGTAGCCGATATACGCCTCGGCGGCGCCGTCGATATATTCATAAAGCGTTTGCGGGCCGTAACGCTGCGGCGCCTCGGACATCGTCCATCCCGCGATTCTCGGCAGCAGCGTCGCAAGCTCCGAAGCGCTCGAATTTTGTCCGGCCCGTCCGGCTCCCAAGACCAGACTTATGGCGATCGCGGCCCCGGCGTATCTCAGCTCACGTCGCACGTTCATGGCGGCGCTCCTTCTTCAATGTTCAGCGATTCACTATAGCAGAGCGGAGGATTCGCTGGCAAATGCCGCACTCGCCCGGATGGGCACGTTCATAAACGACAAAAATCCGTTTTTCCAGGTAGAACGTGTACAGCCGCCCGTTATCACGCGGATTTTCCGGATTCCATCTGTAATCTCGGACGAGCCTGGAGGGACTCGCTCCTTCAAAAGTTCTTAACGCCGGCGGACCCTCCATTTTCGTCGGCGACGCTGAACTCGCCTTCAGAAAGGCTCAGACATCAGCCTCGAATCTCCTC
>JBGOYP010000272.1:0-3932 GCA_041479785.1 Candidatus Aminicenantia bacterium
AAAAACTGCGTTTTTCCGAACCGTGCCCGCTCTCGCTCTCGGACGGGTTCCGAGCGGCATATCCCGAGCGCTCCCCGCCACCCGTGACCTACTTCAATATAAAGTGTTCGACGGTCAGCCCGGGCGCGATTTTTCCGGCCGGCGCCCTCTTTCATCTAAAGCCTGTTTAAAGTATACTTTTTCAGCGGTTTGACCCGAGAGAAACGAAGATGGCCAGGCTCTACGAACATCAGAGCAAAAAACTTCTCCGCGAAGGCGGCGTGCGCGTCCCTTCGGGCGATGTCGCGTTTTCGCCGGCCGAGGCCAGGGCTGTCGCCGAAAGAATCGGCAAGCCCGTCGTCTTGAAGATCCAGGTCTGGCTGACCGGACGGGCGGGGATGGGCGGCATCCAGTTCGCGGCGACGCCCCAGGACGCCGAGGACAAGGCCCGCCGTCTTCTCGGGATGAAGGTCCGGAACTTCGTCGTGGACCGCATTATCGTCGAGGAAAAGCTGGCGATCAAGAACGAGTACTTCGCCGGGCTCGTCCTGGACGACGCCCGGAAATGTCCCGTTCTCGTGTTCAGTTCGACGGGCGGGACGGGCGTCGAGGACATCGCCCGCGCCCATCCCGAGAAGATCGGAACGCAGCCGATCGATGTCGGCCGGGGGCTGCAGGAATATGAAGCCCGCAACCTCGTCCGCAGGACAGGAATCGGCGGCGCCATCTTGACCCAGGTCGCGGAAACGCTGACCAGACTATACCAGGTCGCGCGGACATACGACGCCCGCTCGGCCGAGATCAACCCTCTCGTTCTGACGGAGGACGGGCAGGTGGTCGCGGCGGACTGCCACCTGGTCATCGACGATTACGCCGTGTACCGGCATCCCGAGCTGGGGATCGAGGTCGCCCGCGAGTTCGACCGGCCGCCGACCCAACTCGAAAAGATCGCGTATAAGGTCGAAGAAAAGGACCATCGCGGCACGTTCTATTTTTTCCAGATGACGGAGAGCGTCGCCGAGGGACAGATGGCCATCGGTTTCCATGGCGCGGGCGGAGGCGGATCGATGATGTCTATGGACGCGGTTCTCGCCAAGGGCTTCAAGTTGGCCAACTACTGCGATACGAGCGGGAACCCGCCGGCGAGCAAAGTGTACCGCGCCGCGAAAATCATTCTCTCGCAGCCCGGAATCCGGGGATACTTCGCTTCAGGTTCGGGCGTCGCCAGCCAGGAACAGTACCATTCGGCGCGGGGCCTGGTCAAAGCGTTCACCGAAGAACGTCTGGGCATTCCGGCGGTCATCCGGCTCGGCGGGAATTTCGAGGAGGAGGCCATCCGGATCCTCGGGGCCTACGGCCGGGGTCTTCCCGGCGTGATTGAAGGCTACGGCCGCGATGATCCGCCCGAGTTCTGCGCCGGTCGTCTCGAGACGCTCATCCGCGAAAGCGGGGGAGTCGGGCACGAGGTCCGACCGATGGACGAGTTCGAGGCGGTCGCCGGAGCCTACGTTTTTGAAACTCTGACCGGGCGGCTTCAGGTCGACCAGACCCGGTGCGCGGCGTGTCGGACCAAAGGCTGCGTCGAAGCGTGCGCGCCGAAGATCCTGAAGCTCGAGGCCGGCGGGCCGGTCCTTGCCATCCCGCGCGAGGACGCGAAAAAGGGCAAATGCACGGAGTGCCTCGCCTGCGAGATCTTCTGCCGGTTTCACGAACGGAACGCGATCGCGATCGACCTGCCGGTCCCCGGGCTCAAAGCCTACCGGGAGAGCCTGCGGGGTCGGGGGTAGAGAGGGCGGCCATGTCGATCCTCGTCGATGAAAAATCGCGGGTCATCATCCAGGGCATCACGGGACGCGAAGGCATGGCCCGCGCCCAGCTCATGAAGGACTACGGGACGAACGTCGTCGCCGGCGTGACCCCGGGACGAGGCGGCCAAGACGTCTACGGGATCCCGGTCTACGACTCGGTCGAAGAAGCGTGGGAAAAACGGGGCCCCATCGACGTCAGTGTGATTTTCATTCCCGCCGCGCTCGTCCGGAACGCCGCGCTCGAGGCGGTCGACGCCGGCCTCAAGCTTCTCGTCATCGTCCCGGACCGCGTCCCGATTTACGATGTCCTCGACATCGCCCACGCTGCGGATACCGGCGGGGCGCGTTTCGTCGGCCCCAATACGCTCGGGCTGCTCAGCCCGGGGAAGGCCGTGCTGGGCATGATCGGGGGCCGGGCGGAGCGGGCCCGTGAATGGTTCAAGCCGGGGCCCGTCGGGGTCACATCCCGCAGCGGGGGGATGACCTCGGCCGTCGCCTATTATCTGACGCGGGCCGGTTTCGGACAGAGCACGATCATTCACGTCGGCGGCGACGCCATCGTCGGGACGTCGCATCCCGAGGTCCTGGCGCTTTTCGAGACGGACGAGGAGACGCGCTGCGTAACCCTTTTCGGTGAGATCGGAACGACGCAGGAAGAGCGCGTCGCCGACCTCATCGAACAAAAAAAATTCACCAAGCCGCTCGTGGCGTTCATCGGCGGCAAGGCGGCCAAATCCGGAACGCGATTTTCGCATGCCGGGGCGATCGTGGACGGGACGCGCGGCTCGTACGAGACCAAGGTCCGGCGTCTGCGCGACGTCGGCGTTCACGTCGTGGATTCGATCATCGACATTCCGAAGAAAGTCAAGGACTTGATCGGAGGACATCGTCTGGACAAAGGATGACAGCCATGCCCGAAGAACATGAAAAATGGAAGACGGCCATCACGGACGTCAAGCCGAACAGGATCGTGATGCGCGGCTATCCCGTCGAAGACCTGATGGGACGGATCTCGTTCGCCCAGGGCATCTATCTCGTTCTCAAGGGCGAACTACCGTCCCCGTCCGTGGGAAAACTCCTGGACGCGATCTTCGTCTCTTCGCTGGACCACGGTGCGAGTCCACCGTCCGTCCTGACGGCCCGCACGGTCGCCTCGACCGGCGCCGAGCTTAACGCCGCCGTCGCGGCCGGCGTGCTCGCGATCAGCCGGTTCCACGGCGGCGCGATCGAAGAGGGCCAGCGGCTGTTCCTGGACATCGCGAAACGGGCGGATCGCCTGGGCGGCGACGAGTCCAAAGCGGCCAAAGAGGCGTTGGCCGACATGAAGGCCAAGGGGACGCGCGCCTCGGGTTTCGGCCACCGGCTTCATACCAAAGACCCGCGGACGACGAAGCTGTTCGATCTCGCCGAAAAGCTGAGCTTGGCCGGCCGCCACGTCCGGATCGCCCGGGCCGCGGAAAAAGCGCTGGCCGAGCAGCTCGGCAAGCCGCTCCCGATCAACGTCGACGGCGCGATCGCCGCTCTTCTCTGCGACCTCGGCATCCCGCCCGAGGTCGGAAACGCGTTCTTCATCATCGCCCGGGTGCCGGGGCTCGTTGCCCACGTCCACGAGGAGAAGACGCGCATGAAACCCATGCGGAAGGTCGACCCCGAGGACTTCGACTATGACGGCCCTCCCGAAAGGAAGATGCCATGACCAGCGAGATCCTGAAGGTCCTTCCCGAAATTGCCTTGATCGGCGATGCGAAGCTCCGCGAATTGACCCTGACGGTCTGGGACGAGGCCATGAAACGCGGCGGCTGGACGGTCGCGGACCTCCTCAAAATGCCCTTCACGCTGCTCCTCAAGAGGACCGATGTCAACATCATCGACCACACCCGGGCCGTGACTCGGGCCGCCCTCCAAATCGGCGAGGTTTTGAAGACGGAATACAAAGGCAAAGTGAAGATCGACCGCGACACCCTTCTCGCCGGCGCGCTCCTGCACGACGTCGGGAAGCTGTTCGAATACACGCGCGACAAAGAAACCTTCGTCAAGAGCCGCGACGGCGACCTTCTCCGGCATCCGATTTCGGGCGCCGCGTTCGCCTTCAAGTACGGGCTGCCGCAAGAGGTCGTCCACATCATCGCCGCCCATTCCAAGGAA
>JBGOYP010000273.1:0-3922 GCA_041479785.1 Candidatus Aminicenantia bacterium
GACATCTTGTCGCGCGGCAGCCAGATTTCGCCGCGGTCGATAACCCGGACCGCTTCGGGAAGCTGCCCGGACGGGTCGTTCAGGTCGAAATAGCCCCGCGCCCCGACGTTGATGAGGCTGACGATCTCCTCGTGCGACGGGATGTTGCCGACCAAGAGCATCTGGGACTTGATTTGGTCCTTGGAGATCTCCCGGATGGCCTTGCAGATCTCGCGCATGTTGGGCAGTGTTTCGGTCGAAGCGAAGAGAATGACGCGCGGCAGGAGCTTCCGGATCGAGCCCATGAAGGACTCGAGCGTGCTTTTTTCGACATTGACGACCTCCACCTGCGGGTCGGTCTCCAGCGATTTCAGGATTCCCGAGAGGATGAGGTCGGACGGACAGTAAATAAGCAGCGTAATCTTCGCGGACTCCGGGGTCGGGGATTTTTTCTTATTCATGGGTGGTTCTTCCCCTTCTGGGAATTGGTCCGAATGGCCTGGTTCATGGCATCCGATTGTATGTCAGAGGAAAAAGGTTTGTCAAGAAAAGGAGGCGGCGTCCGGAGGGTCAACAGGTTTGCGACTGGATCTGAAAGTCCCGGTCGAGCCGGATCGAAACGACCTGGCCTTTACTGCCGAGTGCGATATCGGACCTGACGACGGCCACCGTCCCTGATAGGCCGAGATCGAGAGGCTTTTCAAGGAGGAATGTCCGCGGGACCTGGAGATGGAGAACAAGCTTGGCCCCGGTCATCACGCGGGTATCCAGGCGGAAGACGGCCTCCTGGGAGCTGAGGCTCGAGATTTCGGTCTGTTCCGCGAATTCCCGGTCGGCCGCGTCACGCCCCTTGACAAGAGCCGGGATGGAGATCTCAAAGGATCGCTCCCGTTTACGCGCCCCGGAAACGGCGGGGAGGGAGGGGATGTCGAATTCGCCGTCCATGTCCGTCAGGCTCCCGGCCTGATGATATATTTGCTGTCGAATTCGATGGTCAGCCTCTGGGTCGAGGGGCTTTCGCGCACGAACTCGACGCGGGAAACCTTCCCCTTGATGACCAGTTTCAAGTTTTTATCTTCGGACAGCTTTTCCGGGAGGTCGATGACGAGCCTGAGCCGCATCCCGATGTTCACCGGATTCTTGAGATAGAACGATGAGCCATGATGGCTGATCGAGGACAACACGGTGTCTTCGGTGAATTCCTGCCCCCGGGCGTTGACGCCCTGGACACGCGTTGCCAAGGGGTAGGTGAAACCTTGCTCCTTGGCCTCGAAGACGTCGGCGTCTCGATGGAAAGTCTCTCTGCTCATGTCGCGCTTCCTCTTCCTTGGTCCTTTTCCTAAGACTCGCTGCCAGAATGCCATGTCCGCCGGGAGGGGTCAATCACCCCTCCGGATGAACGCAGGGGTGATATTTCTTTTTGAAGCCCTCACCTTCCGGGCGGCCTCGCCTCCCCGCGTCTTTCCGGGCGACCGGCGGGCGTTTGACCGGGTCCCGGCCATCTGCTAAAATGACCGCATCCTATTCAACCCTGGAGCGTCCTGTGAGCAAAGACGAACGACTCGTGAAGCAGATCACGCCGAAAACGGAGGATTTTTCGCGCTGGTATACCGAAGTCATCCAAAAGACAGAACTGGCCGATTATGCCCCGATGAAGGGGATGATGGTCATCCGGCCCTACGGCTACGCCATATGGGAGAACATCCAGCGGCTCCTGGACCGGCGGATCAAGGCCACCGGCCATGTCAACGCCTATTTCCCGCTGTTCATTCCCGAAAGCTTCCTCCAGAAGGAGGCGGAGCATGTCCAAGGCTTCTCTCCCGAGGTCGCCTGGGTCACAGTCGGGGGCAAAGAGGAGCTCGAAGAGCGTCTGGCCGTCCGCCCGACATCGGAGGCGATCATCGGTCCGATGTACTCCCGGTGGATCAAATCCTGGCGCGACCTGCCCGTGTTGATCAACCAGTGGGCCAATATCGTTCGCTGGGAGAAAGTCACGCGGCCGTTCCTGAGAACGACCGAATTTCTTTGGCAGGAAGGCCATACCTGCCATGAGACGGCCGAAGAGGCCGAGGACGAAACCCTCCGGATCCTGGCGATGTACAAGGAATTCGTCGAGACGGAGCTGGCGATCCCAGTGATCGCAGGCCAAAAGACGCTCCGGGAGAAGTTTGCCGGCGCCCAGATGACCTATGCTATCGAAGCCTTGATGTCCGACGGGAAAGCTCTCCAAATGGGAACATCGCATAATCTGGGCCAACATTTCTCCAAAGCCTTCGACATCAAATTCGAAGACCGCAACCAGACGCTCCAGTATGTCTGGCAGACGTCCTGGGGAATGACGACGCGGCTTGTCGGCGCGGTGATCATGGCACATGGCGACGATTCCGGGTTGCGCCTGCCGCCCCGGGTCGCGCCGGTCCAGGCCGTTATCGTCCCCATTTCCATCGGAAACTGGAGAGAGAGCGTCCTGCCCGCGGCGCGGACTGCCGAGGACGCTTTAAAAAGCGCGGGGGTCCGGGTCCGACTCGACGCCCGCGAAGAATTCACCCCCGGATGGAAATTCGCGGAATATGAGATGAGAGGCGTCCCGGTCCGCATCGAGGTGGGGCCTCGGGACGTCAAAGCCGGCCAGGCTGTCCTCGTCCGGCGGGACACCGGGACCAAGGAAACGGTCGCTCTGGACGCGCTTCCGACGCGCCTTCTTGGCCTCCTCGGAGAGATCCAGGCGACGCTCTTCCGGGAAGCGCTCGCTTTTCGGGAGGCCAACACGCACGGCGCCCGGACCTACGAAGAATTCACGGCGACGGTCGAAACCCGGCGCGGTTTCGTGAAGAGTTATTGGTGCGGCGGAGACGCCTGCGAAGAAAAGATCAAGAACGAGACGATGGCCACGATCCGCGTGATTCCGCTCGAGACCGAGGCCCGCCCCGAACGCGCCGTCTGCGTCTGTTGCGGCAAGGAGGCGAAGGCGCTGGCGTATTTCGCCAGAGCCTATTGATGGCCGAATGGAGAACGATTTTTCTTCTCTGCGGGAGAAGATGGTCGAAAGCCAGATCGCCGCGCGCGGCGTGCGGCGCCGGAGCGTTCTCGAGGCCATGCGCAAAGTCGCCCGGGACGAGTTCGTTCCCGCGAACATGCAACCGTATGCCTATGCCGACGAGCCGCTTCCGATCGGGTCCGGGCAAACGATCTCCCAACCCTATATCGTCGCCTACATGACCGACCGGCTGGACCTCCGGAAAACCGACAGAGTTCTCGAGATTGGCACGGGTTCGGGATACCAAACGGCGATTCTCGCCGAGACGGCGGCCGACGTCTGGACGGTCGAGATCGTAGCGGCGCTGTCCGAGCGCGCCCGGGCGGTCCTCGCGGCCATGGGCTATACGAATATCCGGTTCAAGGTCGGCGATGGAACGCTGGGTTGGGAGGAAGGGCAGCCCTATAACGCGATCATGGTAACGGCGGCGCCTCCCGCCGTTCCCCAGGAGCTCCGGAATCAGCTTCGGGACGGCGGCCGGATGATCCTCCCCGTCGGCGTCGATTATCAGGAGCTTGTTCTCGTTCGGCGGAGGGGAGAAACGTTTGACGAAACGCGACTCTTGCCCGTCCGGTTCGTTCCGCTTGTTTCGACGCATTGAACGAAAAGGCCGGCACGGCCATGCGGTCCGTGGCCTTGGGAAAGGATGATGCGATGAACAGAAAATGGACGATCGCGGTTCTTATCGCCGGCCTTGCGGGCAGCCTGCTTTTCTGCCAGCTCGCGACGCGAAAGGACAAGTTCGTTAAAATCTATTTGCCGCAGGGCGGGTCGATCACCGCCGAGCTGGCCGTCACGGACGAAGAACGCCAGCGCGGGCTCATGTTCCGCGAGACGCTCTTGCCCGACCAGGGGATGCTGTTCGTGTTCGAAACGGAAGATTTCTATTCGTTCTGGATGAAGAAC
>JBGOYP010000274.1:0-3900 GCA_041479785.1 Candidatus Aminicenantia bacterium
AGACGACGAGCTGGCTGGGCCGCGGGCGCGATGTCACGGGTTGAGGTATAGACGACTTGAGAATAACTGTCAAGGGGCGGTCGGGGCCAGAGGACTCGCCTGGAGGGACTTGCTCCTTCAAAAGTTCTTAACGCCGGCGGACCCTCCATTTTCATCGGCGACGCTGAACTCGCCTTAAGAAAGGCTCAGACATCAGCGTCGAATCTCCTCGAAAATGGAGCCGCCGCGGGCTCAACTTTTGATGGTCGCTTCGTTCCCTCCAGGCTCGTCCCCTGGGTTTTTTTATGTAGAAGCTCTGCGCACCCACCACCGACGAGGGTCCCATTCGCTTCGGATTCCGGGGCGCCCCGATCGGCGTCACCCCTTCTCCCCGAATAAAAGAAAGTCGAGTACGTAATAGATCATATCCGCACGCCTCCTTACCCCCAACTTTTCGCTTTGGGGAAGAAGGTCTGCCTGCGCTCGCTCCGTAATCCTTAAATGTGGTATAAGGTTGGCGTGGCGGAAACGAAAACGCGGGCCAAAAAAGTCATGGTCATCATGCCCGCATACAACGCCGAGAGGACGCTCGAGCGAACGCTCGACGACATCCCGCGGGAGTGGGTGGACGAGATCATCCTCGTCGACGACGCGAGCCGGGACGGAACGGTCGCTTTGGCGCGTAAGCTCGGGCTCCGCGTCTTCGTCCACGAGAATAACCGCGGCTACGGCGGGAACCAGAAAACGTGCTATACCGAGGCCTTAAAGCTCGGCGCGGATATCGTCGTCATGGTCCATCCCGACCATCAGTACGACCCGACCGTCATTCCCCATCTCATCCAGCCGCTCCTTGACGGGGCCTGCGACGCGGTCTTCGGGTCGCGGATGCTCGGCGGGCGGCCCCTTGAGGGAGGGATGCCGAAATGGAAATATCTGGCCAATATTTTTCTCACGGCCTTTGAGAACGCGACTTTTTATATGTATCTGACCGAGTATCATTCCGGGCTGCGGGCGTATTCGCGGCGCTACCTCGAGACCGTGAACTTCCTGGCCGACTCGGACGACTTCGTCTTCGATTCCGAGATCATCGCCCAGGGAGTTCTCCACGGCATGCGCATCCTCGAGATCCCGATCGAAACGCGATACTTTCCGGAGGCGTCCCAGATCGGGCTCGGCCGGAGCATTGCCTACGGCCTGTCCATCTTGAAGATGCTCGTCAAGTTCAAACTGCACAATAAGCGGCTGGTCCGGTTCGCGATGTTCAACGGACCGGGCGGATCGCGAACAGATAAGGATTGACTCCGGTCCGGACGTCCGATTTCTTTTCCAAGTGTATCGTGACCCGGTAGAGGTTCGTGTTTTTCCAGCGGTAGGGGGGCGGCGCCTCAACAACCCGAGACTTCACTTCGCGCGCGGTCGATTCTTCGAAGACGGGCTGGTCGAGGAAGCCGAATTTCAGCGCATAATCGCCCGCCGTCGACCCGAAATCGACTTTGAGCTCGGCGATTTGGCCCCGGCTCGTGAAATATAAATAGTAATCCCTATTGTCCTCGAGGAGCGAAAACCGCGCCGGTTCGTTCATCAGGGCGACGCGGGACAGCCTGTAAAAGACGAGCCGGTCTCCGGATAAGAGAGCCGCGGGCCGGGGGGACGTAAGAATAGTTCTGGGATAGAATACGAACCAGAAAAAGAAAACGGCGAGCCCGGCCAGGGCGAACGCCAAGGGCCGTCCGTGCCGAGAGGCGGGTTTCCGCGGACGGCCGATTATATAAGCCGCGACGAGAAGCGCCAGAAGAACGGGCCAGACGAAGTTCGGTCCCCATCTCCATTCCTCAACCTTGATGAACGATGGGAGGAGCGTCGGGGGGTAGAAATGAAGGTTGCTGAGCTTGTAGAAAAGTTCCCCGCCCCGTTCGACCGCGCCGACCGTCGTCTCCTGGTAAAGGGCCAGGTGGTTGAGGCACAGCAAGCCGACGAATATCAGGCTCAGGCCTGCCGCGTAATTCAAGGACCGGGCAAACAGAGGCTTCGAGTTATGGGCCAGAAAATGGCCGAGAAAGATGGCTATCACCCAGATTACGGCTACGATCGGCCGCGCCTGGGGCGCAAATCCCGTCCGCTGGGTCAGGAACGCGGAGACCAGGACATAAGGCGCCGCGATGAATAGGAGAAGACCCAGGTCCTTGCGCTTGCGCCGGGCCATCTCCACGATTCCAAAGAGAGCGAAGACATAGATGGGCGCATAGAACAGCAATCCGTCCCGCTGATCGAGGAAATAGCCGAGCAACGTGTCCAATCGGAACCGGAAGGGAATGCCGGTCAGAAGCGTTTTCACGAAACTCATCGTCTGCTGGCCGTCCATGGCGCCTTGCCACGACACGGCGGTCGGGTTGAACGAGCCGTAGAGCGTATATTGAAAATAGAAATAAAGTGCCGTTCCGAGGATGGGCCAGGCAAAAAACCATGCCATGCGGACCCGCGCCTTGCGCTTCGCGGCGAGGACCCAGAGGGCGTAAAGAAAAAGCGGGCCCATCAAAAAGAAGTATTTGAGGGCATGGAACCAGATGAAGGAGGTGAGAAGAAAGCCGAGAAGGACGAACCTGGCCGGGCTCGTCCGGTCCGAGAACTTGAGGAGACGGAACGCGGTCAGCGCGAAGAGGGAGATGATGATTTCGGGATAGACATGCATCGCGTAGAAAAACACCGGAGCGGCCAAGCCTGTGAGTAGCCAGAGGCCGAAGGCGAGACCGGTCTTTTTCCATTCCTGGAGGGCGAACAGATAGAGCTGGATCCCGAACAGGGCGCCGAACACGCTCATGCCGAACCGGACGAGGAAAACAAGGCCGCTTTTGCCGAAAAGCTCCCCGATCGCGTAGAAAGGCAGGATCAGGATCGAAACTCCCGGCGAATGCATGGAATATTGGGTTCCCGGCTTTTTCCCCGGAAGCGTGTGGGAGACGATCGTCGAGCTCGGCGGGAGATATCGCAGGTAATCCTGCGCGTTGTAATTGCCGGTGAGGTCGAAATCCCCATCGTGGAGAAGGCTGTGGGTGATCAGAAGGTAATGCGGTTCATCCCCCGAAAAGGACAAGCCGCGGGACATCATCAATAGCGTCCCACCGTTATAGACGAGAAGCGAGGCGGCGAACAAGATCGCCAGACGGCGGCGGAGCGGAAGCGTGTGAAAAGCCCTGAGGCGGAGGAGCCACGGAGCGGGATGGGCTTTGAGGGTCCGGGCGGCGCGCGCGACTTTGAAATACAAGACGGCGAAGATAACGGCCTCGAGGAAAAGCGCCAGCCGAACATCGAGGTCGTCCCAAGTCAGATAATGCCAAAGCGCCAACGGGGATAGACCGAAAAACGCGAGCGGAACATAGGTCGGGAAATCCAGGGCGAGCGCGTCGCCAAACGAGATCGCGCAGCTTCGGGATAGGATCGCGGAAAAGATCGCCCAGGCCGCAAGAAGCAGCGCGAAGACGAGCCCGGTGGTCACGGCCAGTGATCCCCACGCGACCGCAAAATCGTGATGGAGATACGTGAGCCGCGGCACTCCGCTCCGGAATTGGAGGAAAAGGGCGAAGCTCGCGGCCAAGACAAGAAGGATGGCCGGACGGAGGATCTTCGTGGTCCGGGTCACGCCCCTGACTATTAGTCCACTTCAGAGTGCTTGTCAAGGCGAGGGGCTGTTTTACGTGCGGGGCCCGGCGACGCCCGATGCGCCTTCGCGCAAGGGCCCGCCCCCCCCCCCCAATAAGGAGAACGGCCGCCACCCGCCCCCGGGGGAAGTCAATTTGGATCATATTAGATAATCGAAAGACTTAATTTAATCGGGCGGCGTCAATCGGAGAGCTCCATCGTTTGATCCTCGACCCTTTTTCGAAATAATGCGCGCGAGAAGCCCGACGGCGCCCGATGCGCCTG
>JBGOYP010000275.1:0-3894 GCA_041479785.1 Candidatus Aminicenantia bacterium
CGATGCGTTCCGTTCGCCCGGACCTGCCAAACGAGCTTGTAAGGTTCGGCCGGCCAGCGTTCCCCCGTCGGAACCTCGTTTCCCGGCCACAGGCGGACGGCGTCGCCCGCTTGCGAATCGCTCAGGTAGTCCTCGAACGAATAGCTGTACCAGCCGGCCATCCGGCCGCCCATGAGCATATAGGGAGCGCCCCATTGCTCGCCGTTGTATTTGATTTCGACGGTGAAATCCCTGGACGCTTTCGCCAACGGGACGACCCGGGATTTCCGGGCGAGCCAGCTCCGCGTGACGAGCGGAATGTCGCGGCCCGACGCCTTGACGGCTTCGATATAGCAATTGAAGAAGGCCTCGCCGTGACCGCTTTCGCCGATCCTGAAGCCGATGGCGTCGAGCTCGGGGACCTGACGGATTATTTTTTCGACGACCTCGCGCGTGTAGGCGTAGAGGTCGGTCTCGTTCTCAGGATAGGGGTTGGGCGCGTGCGGCGTCCGGAAACGTGCTTCATAGGCCATCAGGCTCACCCTGACGCCCCTGGCATGGGCCATCGCGATGATTTTCTTGAGCCGGGCCAAATTCGCCGCCTTGATGTCCGGCGCAACCCCGACCTTTGGAAATTTTTCGCTCTGGATGAAATAGGCGTACAAATTGGGCGCTTCGGTGACGCTGATGTCCCACGTCCCATGGATGTCGAGCCAGTTGAGCCGGGCCCGAGCCATCTGGTCGAAGAGCGTCCGCCAGTAGCCGTCGTTGGCAAACCACCACCGCCGCGGATCGACGAGCGCGCGCGGGTCGTAATCGGTGTTGTTGGCTGCGTCGTTCCAAGGCAGCGTCAGGAACAGGTTCCAGCCGCGGTCCGCGAGGAAAGGCCGGCCGGTGAGAGTCCCATTCCGGAGCGCTTCGGCCCCGCGCCGTTGGACCCGCTCGGCGAGTTCGAGCGCGCCGTAGAGGGCGCCGTTGGCGTCCGCGCCCCGGATTGCGACCGCTCCGCCCTTCACGTTGATCTCATAGCTTTCGGGACGGCCCGAGCCCGTCACCGTGATTTCGACGGACGCTTTCAGTCCGCGCCCGGCCAGCGCCTCCTGGATCGCGCGCCGGCCGAACTCGACGGAACCGTCGGCCTGGGCGAACGCCGCCGCGGCGGTGAATCCCGAGAGGGCGAGGAAAATAATAATGCGGTTAAAACTTTTTTGATGTGTCATGTGGCGCCGTCCTTCCGGCCCGAGGATTTCGCGAAAAGACCCCGTCCGTTCCATGTGTCGTGATTTTATCATCCGGGGACGAAAGCGCCAAGCCCGGCATCGTCCTTTTTTGAAGAAAGCGCCCGGATGAGATATAATCATGATAACGTTTTTTCGGAGCCTGACCGATGAGCTTGCTAGAAATTCTGTCCCTCGCCGCGATCGTCCTTTTGGCCGTCGTCATCGTCCTCCTGCTGTTTCTCCTCAAGCGCCGCTCCGCCCCGGCCGAGCCGGACTTCAGCCCCCTTCAGCAGCAACTGGAGGCGGTCGAGCGCGGCCTCCGCGACGAATCCGCCCGCCAAACCGGCGCCCTTCGCCAAGAATTGAATGCCGCCCTCAAAGGCTTCAACGATTCCGTTCTTCAACAGATGACCGGCCTCGGAGGACTCCAGAGACAGCATCTGGATGGGTTTTCCGGCCAGATCAACCGCCTCACTGAATCCAATGAACAAAAGCTCGACTCCCTCCGCACCACCGTCGAGATCAAACTGACTCAGATCCAGTCCGACAATGCGGCTAAGCTCGAGGAAATGCGCCTGACCGTGGATGAGAAGCTCGAGAGGACCTTGGAGCGTCGCCTCGGCGAATCCTTTCAAATCGTCAGCGACCGCCTCGAGCAGGTTCACAAGGGCTTGGGCGAGATGCAGACGCTCGCCAGCGGCGTCGGCGACCTCAAGAAGGTCCTGACCAATATCAAGGTCCGCGGTACCTGGGGCGAAATGCAGCTCGGCAACCTGTTGGAGCAGATCTTGACCCCGGACCAATATGCTCAGAACGTCGCGATAAAGCCGGACACGGCCGAGCGTGTCGAATTCGCCATCCGCTTGCCCGGCCGGGACGAGATGGATGGAGACGTCGTTTGGCTGCCCATCGACGCCAAGTTCCCAAAAGAGGACTACGAACGGCTGGTTGATGCTTCGGAGCGCGGCGACGCGGCCGCGGTTGAAGAGGCCGGCCGCCAGCTCGAAACGCGGATCAAGCAAGAGGCCAAGGACATCCGTGACAAATATCTGGACCCGCCCCATACGACGGACTTCGGGATCCTTTATTTATCGACGGAGGGATTATATGCGGAGGTCCTGCGCCGCCCGGGTCTGGTGGCAAGTTTGCAGCACGACTTCCGGGTGAACGTCACCGGTCCGACGACGCTGGCCGCGCTCCTGAACAGCCTTCAAATGGGGTTTCGGACCCTCGCCATCCAGAAGCGTTCGAGCGAGGTCTGGAGACTGCTCGGGGCGGTGAAGACCGAATTCGGGAAATTCGGCGACGTGATCGAGAAAGTCCAGAAAAAAATCCAGGAAGCGAGCGATCAGATCGAGAAAACACGAACCCGTTCCCGGGCGATCGAACGCAAATTGAGAAGCGTCGAGGGACTGCCGGCCGGCGAAGTCCAAGTTTTGCTTGGATCTCCGGAGGCGGAGGCCGAGCCGGCAGGTGCCGAGGACGAGGAGCAGGGCCGAGACGAGAGTGGCAACGGTTGATACGTTCGCGGCGCCAAACCCCGATTTTCAAATCGGGGTAAAAAGTGCCGCTCAGTATCAACCCTGAGCATACCCCGGGCTTCAGCCCGGGGAGTCGAATGGGTTGATTATTTCTCGATTTTCAAACGAATCAATTCATTGACCTGGGCGACGATTTCCTTGACCGTCGTCTCGACGATGATCCGTCCCTTTTCTTTTGTTGCCAGGGTCGGGTCTCCCCAGATCCCGGTCGGGCTGTAAACGCCCGGCCCTTTGGGGTCCCGGGTCAGCCCTTTTCGATTCGGCCGGGGGTCATAGTCTTTCACGGCTTTGGACATGTCGACCGTTTCGGGCGCGATATAAAGCATTTCGGAAGTCTCAGCCTCGTCGGCGTGCGTTCCGCCCTCCTCGGACAGGAGTCCCGCGGGAAGTTTTTTGTCGACGTCCGAAAGATTTAAGTAACGAAGGATAAGGCCCGCCGTGTTCAATTCCTCGGCCGCCGCTTTCAACGGACCGACCGTGGAGATCCCCGTGTTGAGGACGTAAAATTTCTGCGGACCGTAACGGCTCATCGACCGGCAGATGTCCATGACCATGGCCTTGAATGTTTCCGCGCCGATCGACACCGACCCCGGATACTCCAAAAATGAGGGATAGTAGCCGTATTCCAAAGTCGGTAGAATGATGACCGGGACTTCGCGCGCCACCCGCTCCTTGTAATATTCGGCCAGGATATAGTCGTTTTTGAGAAGCAGGTGCGGGCCGTGTTCCTTGGTTCGCGCGCCGAGAGCGACGAGGACGACCTCATGGGTTTTTAAAACTTTTTCCGCTTCGACCCAAGTCAGGCTCTCGAGCTCGACCGAAACCGGCTTCTGGGGACTCGACTGGTCGACGGGAAAAATCGTCGCGACGAGAATAAATAAGAGGGAGAGGACGTTCGGCATCCGAAGGCTCCTTTCGATACGGGTCACATCGTATTGTACCGCGCCCGGAGATTCAAATCACTGGTGCTGATGGCCATGGCCTTTGATGCGGCCCACGGCGCCCAAGGAGGCGTCCGGTCGCTGGCCCAGTCAGCGATGCGCGAAGGGGCGACTCCGGCCGAGATCGCCGAAGCCCTCCGCGTCGCGTATCATCTGGCCGGCGTCGGCGCGCTCTACGTCGGGTCGTTGGCGTTGAAGGAGATTTTGGGCTAG
>JBGOYP010000276.1:0-3890 GCA_041479785.1 Candidatus Aminicenantia bacterium
TCGTTTTTAAACGACTTGAGAACGGAGATCCAGTTCTCCGTCGGCCAGCGCTTCGTCGGCCAGGCGGCGCCGACGTTGAAGATCGCCGGCTTGCCCCGCGTAAAGAGCGGCCCGACCTTCGCCCGAACGCGGCCCCTGAGATCTTCGGTCAGGTCGATCGGGAATTCAAAACGCTCATCGTCGATCCCGAGAAGCCGGAGCAGCCTTAGATTTTTAAGGATCACGTGGTCCGATTCGGAGACCGGCGGGAGCCTGTCGCTATAAAAAAAAGCCGCCACCGGCTCCTTGAGGTTAGACCGCGAAAATCCCAACCGCCGACGTGACTGAGACATCTGGGCGATGAGCCCCGATTTGATCAAGCCCTGGAAGTCGATCGCGACCTGGTTTTTCTTTCGGATTCGAGTCCGCCATCCGAGAGAGCCGACGACCACGATGTCATCGATCCCGGGAACGAAGTCGAGGATCTCCTTACCTTTGCCGCTCACGACCCACGCAATCCGAGACTCCGGAAACCGTTTCCGCAAGGCGGCGAAGGCCGGAAGCGTGTGGATAATGTCTCCCAGCGAGCTCAGGCGGATGATGAGAAGGTCGTCCATAGCTAGGGCCTTCGGGCTCCGCGGCGGGCGTTCCAGCCGGCCCGAAGGCGTGGGATGACGGTTGAAGCGGACCGTATCTTCGGGCCTCCGGTGATGGCGATCCTCCCGCCGTAGGACAGGACGGTCTCCCGCTCCGGAACCGTTTTCTTGGTGTAGTCCGAGCCTTTAGCATGGACGTCAGGTTTTAGAGCCAGGAGAATATGCTCCACGTTCGGCTCGTCGAAGATCGTGACGTAGTCCACGCAGCCGAAGGCGGAGACGATGTCCGCGCGCTCCCGCTCGGGCAGAACGGGTCGCCCCCGGCCTTTGAGCCTCCGGACTGAGGCGTCGCTGTTGAGGGCGACGATGAGGACGTCGCCTTCCTTTTTCGCGGCTTGGAGGTAACGGACATGGCCCGCGTGAATCAGGTCGAACCCGCCGTTCGCCAGCACGATCGAATCGCCCTGCTTCCGGCGTCGGGCGACAATCGTTTTGAGCTGGGCAAGCGTTTTGAGTTTCTTCAAAGTTCGGCGATGACGGCTTGTTTGAGCTCGAGCGGCGTCACGGCGGCCGTCCCCTTTTTCATGACGACGATGCCGCCGGCGTAATTGGCCAGGCGGGCCGCCTGGGCGAATGTCGCGCCGCTGGCAATCGCCGCCGTGAAGACACTGATGACCGTGTCGCCGGCGCCCGTGACATCCACGATATCGGCCGTTCCGAAGATGGGAAGAAACAGGGGCGGCCGGCCTTTTTCGAACAAAGCCATGCCTTTGGAGCCCCGCGTGATGAGAAGGGCGGGAGACCGGAGTTTCCGAAGAAGCGTCCGTCCGGCCCGTCGAAATACGGCCGGGTCGTCGTCCAGCCGGAGCTTGAGGAGGTCTTCGACCTCGGGCTCGTTCGGTGTCGCGACGGTCGCCCCCGCGAACGCGAGGAGCCGGAACCGAGAATCGACGGTCACCGGCTTTCCCCCCTTTTTGAAACCGGCGAGCGCCGCGCGAAACAGGTCCTCTTTCACCGTTCGATAATGGTAATCGGAGACGAGGAGAGCGTCGCACTCGCGTTCCGCGATCTTGAGGGCGTTAGCGATCCGGCTTTTGATGGCCGTTCCGTCGGGAACGCAACCTTCGCGGTCGATCCGAAGGATCTGTTGTTTTTTCGTGTTCTCCTCGCCGGCGAGAATGCGGGTCTTGAGCGGCGTGGCGAAACTTTTATCCCGGATGAGCCCGTCGGCCGCGATGCCCCGTTTTTTGAGGATCCGGGCCACGGCTCGACCGGACTCGTCGGCCCCGACGATTCCGATCGGCACCGGCGTCACTCCCAGGGATTTTAGATTGAGCAGGGCGTTGCCGGCGCCGCCCAGAGAAAATTCCCTCGCGTGGTAGGACAGGATCAGGACGGGCGCTTCCCGGGAAATACGCCGCGTATTGCCATACAGGTATTCGTCCAGGATGATGTCGCCCCAGACCGCGATCCGAAGATGGGGGAACTTGTCGATGATGGCGAAGAGCTCTCGCGCGCCTTCCTTCATGGCCATATCGGGCCCATGTTTATCAGAATTGGCCTGAAAGGTCAAATGGCCCGGTCGAAAAAGGGCGGCCGGTTGCGGCTTGACATTTTCCACAACGAAAAATATGATTTCGATCGAAAGATACGAATCAGGGGAGCCGATGGAATGCCCAATATGCCATATTGAAGCCTCGGAAGACAGCGTTTTCTGCAATAAATGCGGAACGCGATTCCATGACTTTCACGGCCAGCTTCAGTACTCGGTCACCAAAACGCTTAATGTCCAGGGGCTGGAATTCGCTAAAGACCAGGTCATCGCCGGAAAATACCGGGTTATCGATCAATTGGGCAAGGGCGGGATGGGGATCGTCTATAAAGCCGAAGACATCCTTCTGAAGCGCCTGATCGCCCTGAAATTCCTCCGGCCCGAATTCCTGATCGACCAGGAGGCCAAAAACCGATTTTTGCTCGAAGCCCAGGCCGCGGCGGCGATCGACCATCCGAATATTTGCACCGTATTCGAGGTCAATGAGTTTCAGGGACGGACGTTTATCGCCATGTCTTATATCGAAGGTCAAAGCCTTCGCGACAAACTTCGGGCGGGCGTCCTTGACCTAAAGGCGGTCTTCTTATATGGCACTCAGATCGCCGACGGGTTGGCGGAGGCGCATAGGAAAGGAATTATCCACCGCGACATCAAGCTGGCCAACATCATGGTGACCGAGAACAACCAGGTGAAGATCATGGACTTCGGCCTGGCGAAACTGATGGAAGGCACCGAGATCACGGCCACGACGAAGATTATGGGCACGGTAGCGTACATGTCCCCCGAACAGGCCAAAGGCTCGGCAATCGACAAACGTACGGATATCTGGTCGCTTGGCATCGTCTTGTACGAAATGCTCGTCGGACATACGCCGTTCGAAACGAAACGCGACCAGGCGATCATCTATTCGATCCTGAATGAGTGGCCTAAGCCGCTGCGCGAAGTCAACCCCACGATTCCGGCGTCACTCGAGTCGATCGTGGACCGGTGTCTTCAGAAAGACCCTGATTCCCGATACCCTACCGCGGACGACCTGGCCCGGGATTTGAAGCTGTCCAGTGAAGCCGTGGCGACGGGCGCCAAGGAGAAAGTCATCGCTTGGAAGGTCAAACGGCCTTCATCGAAAAAAACAACGGCCCGGCGCGTCATCCCGGTCGCCGCGGCCGTTTTGTTGATGGCTTTAGGGCTTGTCTTATTCGGACCGAAAAGCAAAAAAGCTCCGGCGGAGAAACCCGCGAACAATCCCATTATCGCCCAACCGGCTGCGACTATTCCCGTGGCCCCCGGGCTCTTGTCCGTTGATGACGTCGCGGCCGATGGCAGGAACCTCAAGGTCGATTACCGGGGCGACCCGGCCGCAGAAAAAGGAGCGACCGGCGTCATTTTCGCGAAAAGGGACTACGACCGCGACAAAAGCAAGCGGATTATCGCTAAATTTGTCATCGCCGCCGTGCAAGGCGGCTTGCCCCAAACCGATGTCATCGAGCAGTTCGAACCCATCAGCCGGGGTGACTATGCCGAAGTTCTCCAAGAGCCACGGGGGACTTTGATCTTGCGAGCCGATCCTGCGGATGCCGATATCTATGTGGATGGAGTCTTGAAAGGCCGGACCGAGGTCAGGCTCATTCTGCCGCCCAAAACGTACCGCGTCGCGGCCAAAAAAATCGATTATGTGGACCGGGTCGAGGACATCTCCCTCCGCGGCAAGGAGATTGTTTACCGGCCGTATAAACTGATCGCTAAAGCGCCCCCGACTCCTCAGA
>JBGOYP010000277.1:0-3888 GCA_041479785.1 Candidatus Aminicenantia bacterium
GCGCTCGGCGGAAGCCATCGCGGCGCTCGAAAAAGCGATCGCTCTCGACCCGGAGAAAAGAGAGGTTTATTTCGCGATCGGCAACGCCTACGAAGATGCCCGCGAATTTCAAAAAGCCGGAGACGCGTATGAGAAATACCTCGCTTCGAACCCGGACAACTCCGGACCGGCCTATCAGCGCCTCGGGATGAGCCGCCTGAACGCCAATCAGTTCGACCGGGCTGCGGCCGCGCTCGAAGAAGCGCGCAAAGCCCTGCCCGACAATCAGAACATCGCCTATAATCTCGCCCAGGCCTACCATAAAGCGAAGGCCATGGACAAAGCGGAGGAGGTTTATAAGAGCCTCATCCAGCTTTCACCCAAAGACGCGGTGAACTATAACACTTATATCCTGAATATGTATAGCGAAGTCAGCCAGTGGGCGAAAGCGTTCGAGCCGGCCCAGAAGCTGGTCGAACTCAAGCCGGGCGACGAGCAGTCGCTGTACAACCTTGGATACATTCAACAACAGATGCAGAAATATCCGGACGCGATCGAAACCTATAAAAAAGCGGTGGCCATCAAGCCGGATTATCAGCGGGTCTGGTTCCAGATCGGATGGTGCTACTACACCCTGAAAAATTACAAAGAAGCCATTCCCGTCATGCAGAAAGACGTGGCGCTTGCGCCGGACGACGTCTACGGCTGGCTTTTCCTCGGAATGAGCTACATGCAGCTCAAAGATTTCAATAAAGCGCTCGAGCCGATGAAAAAAGCCGTCGAGGTCGAACCGGGGAATGCGAACGCCCTGTACAACCTGGGCATCATTTACATCAACCTGAGAGACCGTTACAGCGCCCAGGATCTCGTCAAAAAGCTCCAACAGGTCGACGCGGCGCTCGCCGCCAAGCTGAAATCTTATATAAAGTGACAGGAAACTGACGCGAGCCGCGCGTCAGGACTCCATCGGGCCCTCTATTTTTTCAATTGACAAATACTTCAAACGATGGTATATAAATATTCCATCGTTCTAGCGCACGGCATCGCGTTTCCGGCCCATTCACCATAGAGATTACCCTCTGTCAGACGGCTCTCAGGCAAGGGAAATCGGCCATCCGGCACAATCGGGACGGGCTCGAAAATCTGACCTGCCTTGGCGATGAGGCCGGACCTGAAGGGCAGATGGCGGAATGGCAGACGCGCTAGGCTTAGGACCTAGTTCCTGATGAGGGAGTGCGGGTTCGACTCCCGCTCTGCCCATTCGATGATCTGGAGAAAGACCGTCCATGACCGATTCGAACGAACGTCTTAAAAGCAACGTCCGGGATCTCGCCCCGTCCCGCAAGGAAATCGAAGCCGAGGTGCCGGCCGAGGAGGCCTCCCGCGAATATGAGCGGGCGCTCGAAGCGTACGCCCGGCGGGCAAAATTGAAAGGGTTCCGGCCCGGGACGGCGCCCAGGGCGATGGTCAAGCAGATGTTCGACCCCGATATCCGGCAAGCCGTCTTGGATGAGCTCATTCCTCGGACCCTGGACGACGTTCTGACCGCCCGGGCGATCTACCCCGTCGGAACGCCGACGATCGAAGACGTGTCGTTCGAGGACGGCCAACCGCTGCGTTTCAAGGCGAGCGTGGAAATCTGGCCGGAGTTCGCCCTACCCGAGTACAAGCGGGTCAAGGTCAAAAAAAGAGAGGCCGTCGTGTCCGCCGACGACATCACGAAGGCCGTGGATGACCTGCGCAGGAAAGCCGCGGAATACGTCCCGGTCGAGGGCCGAGGCATCGTTGCCGGCGATTATGTCGTCATCGAGTTTCAAGGCCGGGATCTAAAGTCCAAGCGGCTTCTCCCCGCCGAGAAAGCGGTCGTCGTCGCCGGACACGAAGGCAACGACCCGGCCGTCAACGCGAACCTGACGGGAATGACCCCAGGAGAAGAAAAAAACTTCGTCCATGCCTATCCCTCCGATTTCGCCAACCGGAAGCTCGCCGGCCGGGAGGTCGAATACCGGCTCAAAGCCGTCTCGATGAAAGAGATGCGTCTCCCGGACGCGAACGACGATTTCGCCAAGACCCTCGGCGAATTCGAAACCCTCGCCGCGCTCAAGGACAAAATCGCGGCGGAGCTGAGGCTCGCCAAAGAGCAAAGCTCCCGGCGGGAAACGTCGGACGAGATCGTCAAGACGATCCTGGACCGGACCGCGATCGAGCTTCCCCCCGGCGTGCTCGAGCACGAAGCGGAACACGTCCTGAACGAAATGTTGGAGTCGCTCCGCGGACGGCGGCTGACGCAGGAGGCCCTCGCGGCCCTGCAGGCGGCTTCCCGGAAACAGGCCGAGCTGAACTTGAAGCGCCAGCTGCTGCTGCGAAAAATCGCGGATGCCGAAGGCCTCAATGTCAGCGAAGACGAGATCGACGCCGAAATCAAGACCTTGGCCGAGGCGAACCACATTCCCCTGGCCCAGGCGATAGACAGCTTTCGGCAGGACGGCCGGCGAGAGAACCTCAAAGCCAGCCTTCTTCTGAGGAGGACGATTGACTTTCTCTCCGGCCAGGCTATAATGGAGTAACACACCACCGGACTTCCATGACGCTCATCCCTTTCGTCTTAGAACAGGACGGCCGTTCCGAGCGGCGTATGATGTTTATTTTCATTGCCTTAAGGAAAATCGAACTCTTAAAGGAACGGAGCGTCCCTGGACCCGCGGTTGAATTCGTAAGCTCGTGAGACGGAGTCCGACTCGAGAACAAGGATCGACGACGCATGGCCGACGATAACGAGTTGAGCTTCGAACGCATCAAGCAGGCTCTCGGAGGATAACGATGGATTATTCAGGCGAACAGACGGAAATCCTGAAGAATGTGCCCCTCATCCCTCTCCGGGACATGGTCGTTTTTCCCTCGACGCTCGTGCCGTTCATCATCGGGCGCCCGTCGTCGATCCAGGCGCTCGAGAAGGCCGGCGGGATGCCGGACCGGCTGGTCGTCCTTTCGGCCCAGACGGACGCGGGGCTCGACAACCCCAGCCCGAAGGAGATCTACTCCATGGGCATCACGGCCAAGGTCATCCGCACTGTCCCCATGGACGATAAGAACGTCCGGGTCATCGTCGAGGGAAAACGGCGGGCCCGCATCCTGGAGTTCGTGAGCTCGTATCCGTTCTACCAGGTCCTGGTCAAAGAGATCCGGTCGGCGGAGGTCGCGGGGAAGGACATCGACGACCTGTTGCGGCGCGTCTTGGCGCTCTTCGAAGAATACCTGAAGCTCAGCCAGAACGCGAATTTTCAATCGATCATCCCGGCCCTTCGCGACCATTCCCCCGATCGGATCGCCGATATCATCGCTTCGCATCTGTTCCTGCCGCTCGAAGAGAAACAGAATCTGCTCGAAACGATCAGCGCCCAGGAACGGGTCCGGCGCATCAACGTTCTGCTCGAAACCGAGATCGTCAAGCTGCAAAACAACCTCCGGAAGGACGGGAAAGCGGTTCCCGGTAAGCGCAAGGTGCCGTTCGGGCGGGACGGGGGGGCAACGTTGTGGGGACAAGCCGGCGCTCCGGGTGCGAAGAAAGACGAACAGGCGAGCGAGATCGAAGAGCTCAAGAAAAAGGTCGCCGCGGCAAAAATGCCCGCCGACGCCCAGGACAAGGCCCAGAAAGAGATCGAGCGGCTCGAAACCATGCCGCCGATGTCGGCCGAAGCGACCGTCAGCCGTAATTATCTGGATTGGCTCATCGGCCTTCCATGGGCGAAAAAATCCCGGGAAAAGCGCGACCTCAAGGACGCCGAGCGCATCCTGAACGAAGACCATTACGGCTTGGATAAGGTCAAAGAGCGCATTCTTGAATACCTCTCCATCCGGCAGCTCGTCAAGGACCCGAAAAGCGTCATCCTCGGCCTGATCGGCCCTCCC
>JBGOYP010000278.1:0-3887 GCA_041479785.1 Candidatus Aminicenantia bacterium
AGCAGGTTCATCATCGCCGGGCTTTCGACCTGGAAGCAGCCGATCGTTTTCGCCTGCTGGAGCAGGCCGAACGCCTTCGCGTCGCCCGCCGGGACGGCCGCGATCCCGAGCCGCGACATCGTCTCGGAGATGGCCGCCAGCCCCCGGACCGACAACAGGTCGAGCTTGATGAGCTTTAGGTCCTCGACGGCGTCGCGGTCGTAGTGCGACATGGCGAAGCCCTTGGCCGACGTCTCGAGCGGCAGATACCGGTCCGTGGGCGCGGGCGTGAGGATGACGCCGCCGACGTGGAGCGAGATCTCGTTGTGCACGCCGCCGAGTTCGCCGGCCAGCTTCCAGATGTCGAGATACCCGGCCGCGGGCGCCGTTTTCTTCAGATAGTCGGGCTCGGCAAAATAGGGCGCCCGCTTGCTCAGGGCCCGCGATTCCTCGGGCGGCAGGCCGAAGGCCCGGGCCGTCTCGTAGAGGGCCGAGCGGGCCCGGAAGCTCTTGAGGCTGCAGACGAAAGCCGCGCCCGTCCTCCCCCGCCCGTATTTTTCAAGGACATAGGCCAGGACCTTGTCCCGGAAGCGCGAGTCGAAGTCCAAATCGATGTCCGGCGGGTCGTCGCGGCCGGCGTTGAGGAACCGCTCGAAGTAGAGGTCGAACTCGACCGGGCTGACGTGCGAGAGGCCGAGGAGATGGGCCAGGAACGACGACGCGCCCGAGCCCTTGAGGTTGTGGAGGATGCCGTTGCGCCGGGCGAACTCGACGACGTCGTGGACGATGAGAAAGTAGGGCGCGAACCCCGACGTCTCGATGACGGCCAGCTCACGCTTGGCCCGCTCGCGCTCATCCCAGCTCAGGTCCCTGCGCGCCCGGAGCCGCGCCATCACTTCGTCGCGGAGCGTCGTCGGGAAGAGGTCGGCGGGAAGCGGCGGGCCGATGTCGGCGAACGTGAACTCGCATTTCTCGGCGACGGCGAACGTGGCCTGGAAGGCGTCGTTCACCGCAGCCCCGAATTTTTTGAGGGCCATCACCTCCTGGTCCGGTCCGAAGACCCGGACCTTGCGGCGGAGGCGGTCCCATTCGGGCGGGTAGGGAATCTTCTTGTCAAAGGCGTGGAGCAGGACAAGGCGCTCGGCGCCTTTGACGAACTTGAGCGGATTGGCCCACACGAGGGGCAGGTTGTGCGCCCGGGCGAGGTCCTGGGCCCGCTTGAAGTTGAAGAAATCGACGCCGACATAGAGGTCGTCCGCGGATGAGCCGGCTCGGAGGGAATCGAGAGAAGGGGGACACGAACCGAATTCCGGAGAATTCGGATCATGTCCCCCTTCTTTCCCGGTATTCGGGACGGCTGCCTGTCCCTCACCCTGTTTCGGGGCAGGGACGTCTTCCTGTCCCCCGCCCCGCTTCGGGGCAGGGATGTAGACCGTCACCAGCCCCTCCGTCCCGCCGTCGGGCCGGAGGACGCGCCTGTTCAGGATCTCCATCAGGTTCCAGTAGCCCTCGCGGTGCTTGACGAGGAACAGAAACCGCTCGCCGCCCAGCTCGACCTCGCAGCCGAAGAGCGGCCCGAACCCCGCCGCTTTCGCCGCCCGCTTCCACTTCGCCCAGCCGTAGAGCTTCCCGATGTCCGAAAGCGCCGCGGCCGGCGTCTTCCTGAGCGCGAACCACCACGCCAGTTCGTCGAGCGTCGCCCCGCCCTTCCCCTTGCTGTAAACGGAATGGACGCGGAGCGGGACGAACATGGGCGCCTTACCGCGTGAGCGAGGCCGTCTTGAGGATGAAGCCGCGGTTGCGGTCGGTCGGATAGACCGCGTCGAGCATCTTCTCCCGCATCGTCAGGACCGCGGCGAAGCCGTACTTCTCCCGCACCCGGTCCACAGCCGCGCCCAGCCGCGCCGGCTTGTCCGAGTACGGCTCGAAGAGCGAGAGCGGCCGTACCCGGGTCAGGTCCGAGGCCTTCACACCGACGAGCCGCAGCGAGAGGCGCGAGCCGGCGGTGAGCCCGAGGAACAGCTCCTCGGCGACTTTATAAATATCGGTCATCTCCTGGCGCGGGGTGAGGAGAAGGCGGCGCCGGACCTCCTGGCTGAAGTCCGAGTAGCGGGCCTTGACCTCGATGACGTGGGCGTAGAGCCGGCCCTGGCGCAGGCCGAGCGTGAGCCGGTCGCAGAGGTACGCGAGATGGGCAAGCAGCAGGCGCCGGTCCCACAGGTCCTCGAGGAACGTCGTCTCGCGCGAGACGGACTTGGGGATGGACGCCGTGACGACGGGCCGGCTGTCGATGCCGCGAGACTGGAGGTAGATGTCGTCGCCGCCGAGGCCGAAGAGCGAGTGGAGGGTCGAGCGCGGCAGGCCCCACAGGTCGCCCATCTTTTGGATGTTGAGCATCCGGAGCAGGACCTGCGTCTTCGGGCCGATGCCGGGCAGGCTCTCGATCCCGACGTCGCGGAGGAAGTCCTCCTCCCGGCCCGGCTCGACCTCGAAGTAGCCGGCGGGCTTGGCCCGCTTGGTGGCGAGCTTGGCCAGGATCTTATTCGGCCCGGCGCCGACCGAGACCTTGAGCCCCGTCTCGCGCTCGACGCGGGCCTTGATGGCCCGGGCCGTCGCCGAGAACGAAGAGTAGAGCGGGCGGCAGCGCGTCAGGTCGAGGTAGGCCTCGTCGACGGACGTGTCCTCGACGTCGGGCGAGTATTCGTGGAGGATGCGGAAGAACTTGTCGGAGAAGGTCTGGTAGACCTGGTAATTGCCGCGGATGAAAACGCCGTGCGGACAGAGCCGGTAGGCGTTGCGGAGCGGCATGCCCGAGTGGACGCCGAACTTGCGAGCCTCGTAGGAGCAGGTCGAGGCGACGCCGCGCTCGTGGGGCAGGCCGCCGACGATGACCGGCTTGCCCGCGAGCGACGGGTTGAGGAGAACCTCGACGGCGGCGAAGAAGGCGTCGATGTCGATGTGGACGATGAATCTTCGTCCCATCTTGGGACATGCCCCAATTTCTCTCGAAATTGGGACGCATCCCCCGGCTTCTCCGTGTCCTCCGTCTTTTCCGTTTCCCTCTTCCATCCTCCGCATGGCCGCCCGGGCGGAGGCCGGGGTCCCGTCCATTTCGGCCGGCCCGAACGCCGGGACCAAAACTCTTCTTGGCGTCTTTGCGTTCAGCATGTTGCTTTCAGGAAGAGCGATTGCCACGCTCGTGAAACGCGCTCGCCATGACACATAAAAATTGTCATCGCGAGCCCCGAACGGGGCATACGAAGGTGATCTCGCCGCGCGTCCTCTTGAATCTCGCCGGCCGAGGAGCGGACCGCCCGCGGCGCTCTCACCGCTCAATACTTTCTCATCACTCCTATGACCCGCCCCAGGACGCGGATGTCGCCCGCGACCTCGACCGGCTTATAGGCCGGGTTCTCGGGCACGAGGAACGTCCTCCCGTCGTCGCGCCGGAGCCGCTTCAGCGTCACCGACCCGTCCTCGAGCATGGCCACGACCATCTCGCCCGAGACGGCCGTGTTCGTCCGCTCGAGGAGGACATTGTCGCCGTCATCGATGTAGGCGTCGATCATGCTCTTGCCCTCGACGCGGATGCAGAAGACGTTGCCGCGGCGGCGGCCGAGCATCCAGTCGGGGATGTCCATGGCCTCGCCCGTCGTCTCGAACGCCTCCTTGGCCGGGCCGGCGGGCACGAGGCCGGCGAGCGGCACCCGAAACCGGCTCTCGATGGCGGCCGGGAAACCCGCAACCCGCAGCTCTCCCCGCTCGCGCTTCAGGTAGCCCTTGCGCTCGAGGCTCGAGACGTGCTTGAAGACGGCCGAGGGGTTAGCCAGCCCGAGGAGGCCGCCGATCTGGCGGATGGTCGGACCGTAGCCGCGCTCCAGGATGAACCCCTTGATGACCCGGAGGAT
>JBGOYP010000279.1:0-3875 GCA_041479785.1 Candidatus Aminicenantia bacterium
CGAACCCGGAATCGGCGTGGTCGCGGGTCATCGTTCGAAGCGAATGGACCATCTCCCGCAGGTTTTTGATGCCGCCCGTCGCGAACCAGACGAGAACGATGACCGATGTTATCAGATAGATCCAGACGTACGCTTTCCAGAATGACATCCAGGGTCCGTTCCCGACATTATGGGTTAGGTTGAAGATCGTGCCGGCGATGAAGACCGCCGACCAGAGAAACGTCCAGACGTATGTGGCCAGATAAACGACGCGGTCGGAGGCCGTGAATTCTTTTCCCATACCGAGGACTTTCCAGCCTTTTGTCGGTCGGCCTTCGACGATTTTGTATTCCTCTTTGAGGAGGAAGGCGCCGCGATGGAGGAGCCGGTCCATGTCGAACGGCCGCTTCCTTCCGCCCGTCGCGAGTGAGACGAGGACATAGACGAGGCTCGATAACGCCATGGCGGCTCCCCAGAACATCTGTCCGTTGATAGGAAATCCGGGGTCGAGCTGCTTGATGACGATGCCGCCGACGGACACGACGGCTCCCGTGATCATGGCCGCCCAAGCCGCCGCCGAAGTCCCTCGCTTCCAATAGAGGCCGCCGATGATGACGGCCCCGCTGCCGCCCACGAAGATCGCGCCCGTGATCGCGAAAAACAGGAAGATGTATTCGCTCTGTTGGAAGACCAGGCTGAACGCGAAAATGAAAACGGCGACGCCGAAGATCGACATCTTGAGATAGCGGATGTGTTTTTCCGGGGGGAAGGGACGCCGGCGGACCGGCATCACGACATCCTGGATGAAAATGCTCCCCCAGGAATGGAGGTAGGTGCTGTGACAGGCGACCGCGGCGGCGAGCATAACGGCCGCGAAGGCTCCCATCAGGCCGGCCGGCAGCAGTTTGGTCAGGGCCAGAGGCACGGTCACCTGGCTCCGGACCGCTTCGTTGGCGATGCCCGCGAGCGAGGTTTTGACTCCCGCCGCGGCTGCGGCGAAATCAGGATGGTGGAGGAACGTATAGGCGATCACCGGGACGAATACCAGAAACAGGCCCCACTGCGGAATATTCCGCCAATTGGTCAGGACATCACCCATCTTGGCTTCATGAGCGCTCTTGGCCGATGCGTTATAGGCTTGGGTGCCTTGCCAGGAAAGTTTACCGTAAATGAGCCCGACCATACCGATGAAAAAATACCAGAAATTATAATCCTTGGTCTGGCCGGTCCTAAAGGGATTGATGAGCGAAGCGTCGGCCGGCGCGGCGCCGACAGCGGAGAAGATCTGCGACCAGTTCACCTTGAGCATCAGGACGACGACGATGATGATGAAGACCATGTTGACGAAGAGACCTTGGATGAACTCCGTGATCATGACCGAGACCTGGCCGCCGGAAAAAACGAAATAAAGGGGAATGGCGAGGACGATAACCATGACCAAGGCGAACGTCGGGAAAGAAATCCCTAAAATATTGACCGTAGTCGGAAGGCCGCAAAAATAGACGAAAAACCGGGCGCTCACGGCGGGGAAGATCCCGAAATTGACGAGGCCGCTGAGGAACGCGAGGAGACCGGCGAAGACCCGGAACGACCGGCTGTAGCGCATCTCGAAGAACTGGGCCATGGTCAGGGCGCGCGTCCGGCGGAACCGGTAGAGGACCCATCCGGAGACGCTGATCCCGACGAGGACGACCGCGTTGATCATTTCCCACCAGCGGAGGTTGAAGCCCGCGATGTAATTCATCTCCAGCATGCCGACGATCGTGATGGCCCCGAGCGCAGCCGTACCCTGAGACATGCTGACGAGATAGCGGCCGCCCGTCCGTCCCGCCGCCAGGAAGTCCGAGACCGAACGCATGAGGCGCTTCGAACTTATCGCCAGGACGAGGATGAAGGCGAAGACGGCGACGACGATGCCCCAGTCCAGGACGCTCAGGTTCACGTTCGAAACTCGCGGGTCCGCGCTCTCTTGCCGCGCGCGGACGCTACCGCCGCAGTTTATTTAAAGTTGATCCTTTTATTCGCGACTCCTCCGAATTTCGAGTCGACCTGGAAATCGACCCAGCCGTTTCCGCCGTCGGTCTTCACAAGGCAGGCGAATTTCTGGGTGCCGTGGCCGAGCAGCCGGAATTCGACGGCCTTTCCTTTGACGGCCAAAGCCCGGTCGGCCGCGTCCAGCGGGTCGAGCGTCGTTTGGGCCTCGGGAACGTCGACGAGCTTCACGTTGCCGGACGTCGTCACGGTCAGCTTGTCCTTGACGTCGCGCTTCAGCTGAACGAGCCGGTCCGAGCTCGTCGGATAGGTCCCCTCGTTCTTAACGGTTAACTCGACCCATATCAAGTTCTCGGTCGCCGGCCGGACGTCGACGCGGCCGATCACGACTTTGGGGAATTGGCTCGCGCAGTAGAGGGCAAACTGGGTATTCCGCAGCGCCTCTTCCTCCATATAGCGCGACGGGGGCGTCCGGGTGATGTGCTTTTTCGCCGTCCCGCCGACCCAGATCTCGCCCAGGTCCGGGTGTTGGACTTTATGCGGGGTGATCCAGCCTTCGCCGCCGAGCTCCGTATCGACCCATTTCAGCATTTCTTCGTCGCTGATACGTCCATCTTTATTTTCGTCGGCGTCCGCGGTCGGAAGGCTCCAGAGCTCGATGAGATAGGCGAATGCGCCGCCCATGGCATAGGAATTGGCCTGGGCCTGCCCCACCATTCCGCTGATCGTAGGACGATAATCCTTGAGAATCCGCGCTCCCATGGTGACGATTTCCGTTTGGACGGCCATGTCCTGCTGGGCCGAAGGATCCACGACGCGGTCGAAGAGCTGGGCATACTGATTCGTCTTCCGCAGCTCCTCGAGTTGCCGGGCGACCTGCTCTTGCCTCTGGCGCTGCTGGTCGGGGGTCAGCGTTAACCCGCGCGCCGCTTGCGGCGCCGCGAACATGATCAGCTTGCCCGTGTTGTGATAGTGGAATGAGGCGAAGATGTTCGGATGGGCGAGCCAGAACTCGAAGACGTTGCGCGTCTCGGGCTCGCTCAGGGGATAGGGATAGCCGTTCCCGAGCGACCAATCGAAAGGGAAGTTCCGGTTCGGGTCGAGCCCGCCGAGGTCGTCTTCGTTGATCCGGCCGTCCCCGTCATTGTCGTAGCCTTCCATACCGATCCGGCGAAACCGCTGTCCCTCTTCGCGGGGGTCGGCGACAGGAACGAACATCCGCTTATCGGGCGAGAGCTTGAAATCGCCAGTCGGGTCTTCGGCGTACATCGTCGAGAGCTCGCCGTCTCCGTCGACATCCTCGGTTTGGTCCTCGTCGTAAAGGCCGTCGCCGTCGTCGTCCCAGGGCCGGAACGGCTCGCGCGGATTATTGGCCGTGTTCGGAAAGCGGGCGTAGGAATCGTTCGCGTCGACGTTCAAGCCCGGAAGAACATAAAATGCGAGCCGGTCGACGAGCCCGTGGACGGTGGGGTCGTAATCATATCGCGTCAGGAGATACCAGGCGATATAGAGCGAGCACGTAATCCCGTTGATCTCGTTGCCGTGAATCGCGCCATCCACCCACATCGCCGGCTTGGCCGAAGCCAGTCCGGTCGCCTTGTTCGAAATCGTCAGGAGAAGCTGGTCGCGCCCCTGCCGGCTTTTTCCGATGCTCTGGAGGTCCGCCAAGTGCGGAAATTTGGCTTGAAGGTCGGTCAGGATTTTATTCTTTTCCTCATAATTGTAGTAGCGCTTCCAGGAGATAGGGAAGTCCAGCTCGCCGTGGTACCCGCCGGGAGACGTCTGGAGCTTGGCCTGGGCGATGAGGGGCGCCGGGGTCGTCGCAGGAAGGAGGAGAAGCGCGCCGAGGATGACAAGGACACTTGCGATAGCTTTTGCTTTTTTGATGGTCATGGTCGCCTCCC
>JBGOYP010000280.1:0-3870 GCA_041479785.1 Candidatus Aminicenantia bacterium
TGAGGTTGCTGCTCTGGAAGAAGTTGTCGGTCAGATAGAAGCGGCCGGCCAGGCTCATCCTGTTGCCGCCGCGGCGGGTGACCATGTTCAGCGCGATGCCGCCCGTTTGAACGGTGACGTCCGAGCCTCCCGTCGTGACGTTCATCTCTTCAAAGGAGTCGAAGTCCCAGTATCCGGGAGACCCGCCGATGGCGGCCGGGTCGGTGACGACCATGCCGTCCACGGCCCACACGTTTTGGGAGCCGGTCGTCGGGTCGCCTTTGCCCACGTAGGAAGCCTGCTGGCCGGATTCGTTGCCGCCGACGTTCTCGCGGTCCATAATGATCGCCGGCGCCATCTGCATGACGACCCAGGGATCTCTGGCCGAAGGCAGCGACTGCAGAATTTCCTGCGTGACGTTCTTGCCGACCGCGGTCTTTTTCTTGTCGATGACCGGGGAAACCGCCGTCACCGTGACCTGCTCTTCGAGAACGCCCATCTCCATCTTGACGTCGATGTTGGTGTTGACACCCATCGTGACGATGACGTTCTCTTCCGTGCGGGCCTTGAAGCCCCGGAGCTCGGCCTTGACCTTATAGTTGCTGGCCGGGGAGAGAGACACAAAACGGAACGTGCCCTCGGCCGTAGTGACCGTAACCATCGGCGCGCCTGCGGCCGGGATGAGCGTTACCGAGACGCCCGGTAGCGCGTTGCCGTCCTGGTCAATGACCCTGCCGAAAATGTTGCCGGTGCGAATCTGGGCGGACAGGGTGGCGACCAGAACGAGCACCATGAGAGGAATTAAAGCTCTACGCAAATTCTCCTCCTTATTCCTTGGTTTTACAGTGAGAAGAACCCTAACCTTTTTGCCCTGAAATAGGGAACGGCCCCATTTCGCCCAAAAAAAAAGAATTTTTTTGTGCCTTGGGTGATTTTCGCTCCTTGTTCGTGCATAATAATATCAACCTTATATTAAGCAATGTTCATGCCAAGATGATATTGATTTTATCTAATTCATTATAAATAAAATAGAATTACTAAGGGCGGCCAAAACAAAGGGAATAATTCAAATATTTGTTTTATATCCAATATTTTGGATAATAGATTTTTCTTGTCTTTTAAGCCCGACACTTGTTGACGAATTCTTCGAGCTGGCGCTTATTCAAACCCACATGAAAAATCCCGTCCAGGCGTTTAGCGACCTTGCCATGTTGAAAAAAGAGGACAGTCGGATAAACCTCGATGGCGTATTTGCGGATCAGGTCGTCCTTATCGTCCACCAGGACTCGCATAAAGCACTGGTCGCTCGCCTCGGCATGGTCTAAAAAATCGGGAAGAAACCGTTGTGAGAAAGGACACCAGGACGCATAGAAAAGAACGGTCAGCCGGTCCTTCGACTTGATAACCCTGTCCAGGTCGCTCGGACGATTGATGAGTTCACATGCCAAATCCCGCCCTCCTAAAGGTTAACCTTGAGTCCGACGAACGCCGTCACCATATATAGTCCTTCGACCGAACCCGGTCAAGCCGATGAATTCAAAATTCCACGACAAAATCTATCAGCGCGCCTGAAACTCAAGGCCGGATTCGTTTTTTGGGACGACAGACGCTCCGACCATGAGAAAGCCCTGAAAACAAGGGAGGCGGATCGGGGGGCCGATCACCGTCTGGCCTATGCAATATCACCGAGAAAATCACCCCAAAAGGGGATGGACGGTGTCCTCGCCCCATGGGATAAATGAACAGGATCAAAGGAGTCTGAAGATCGTCCGATGAGCGCCAAAAAGATTTTGGCCGTCGATTTCGACGCCGAATCCCTGGACTTCCTTTCCGAATTCCTCCGGAACGAGGGATACACCGTCCTTACGGCCACGGACGGGATCTCCGGCTTGGAAAAATACGAATCGAACCAGCCCGATCTCGTCATTATGGAGGCCATGCTCCCCCGGCTTCACGGGTTCGAACTTTGCGCCAAGATCGCCAAAGAGGGGCGCAAAACCCCGGTCATCATTTTGACCGGGATCTATAAAGACGCGGTCTACAAGACGGAAGCCTTGCGGACGTTCGGGGCCTCGGCCTACTTCGAAAAACCCTGCCCCATCGGAAGTTTCCGGACGACCCTTCACCGGATCCTGGGCAAACCGGAAATTCCGGCGAAAAAAGACGACGCCCGCGAGACGTCCGTGGCCTCCGGAAAAACATCCGGAACCGTTCCGGCGCAGAAAACCCCGTCCGCCGCCTCCGTCAAAGAACCCAGCCGGGTGAACGATGAAGTCGAAATGATGCTGAAAAAGGCTCTCGCCGACGTCGGATGGAAACCCGAGAAAAAGACGGCGGGAGCCGCCGCGGCGCCGGCCGCGTCGATTCCGGAACGCGAGCCGAAGGCCGAGGCTAAACCGGTCGGCCCGAAGCCTCTCGTCCTCAAAGAAGACCCAGTTTTCAAAGAGCCACCGAGCCTCGAACCTCCGCCGGTCCGCTCCGCCGCGCCGCCGGACGAGCCCGACCCGCCGCCGGCCGAATTCGTGAGGAAGAAGAGGAAAAGCCTCTCCTCGAAAGTGATCGCGATGGGGTTCGTCCTCCTCGTCATCACCAGCGTCGGGTTCCTTCTCCTCCGGCCGCATCAAAGGTCGTCTCCGTCGGAGTCGGAATCCTCTTCGGCCGCGTCTTGGTCCGCCGCCGCGGACACAATTCAAATGGAACCCGCGGCCGACGTTCAACAGATTATTCCCGCGAAAAATTCCGCGCCGCCCCGGACGACACCGAAAGAAACCGTTCCCGCCAAAACAGCGACGGACACGGCCAATCCCACCGCGGAGGACGGTCCCGACCCCTCCTCGATCAAGCCCCTTCTGCCGCCAGCCCCGGCGATGAAACTCCAGATCCAAACTCCGGTCCTGAATCCCGCGGACACGTCCAAGTCCGGAGCGCCGGAACAATCGCCGGCGGACCGAACGGCCGGCGGAAGCGCGGAGGCCAAAACGGGCGGGGCGCCTCAAGCCCCCTCAGGGGACTATCCGGCCAAAACAAACGCGGGGGACCTTGTCCCCCTGGAAAAAGTGGACGCCTATCCCCGGGTTCTCGAATCCGTGGAGCCTGCCTATCCGACCGCGGCGAAGACACTTAAGATGGAGGGCCTGATCCTGGTCAACGCGCTCATTTCCGAGAATGGGGATGTCCTCCAGGTCCAGGCCGTCCCGGGGAACAACATGGCGGTTTTCGAAAAAGCGGCGGAAAACGCCGTGAAAAAATGGAAGTTCTACCCCGCCCAAAAAGACGGCGTGAACGTGAAGGTTTGGAAGCTGATCTCGATCACGTTCAAGCTCAAATAAGAAACGATGAACACTCGCGGCGAGGACGCAACGACATCAAAAAAGGAGCGTGTCATGCATCTGAACAAAGACCAAGAGGATCTCTACAGGATCACGATAGATGAGGTCAAGAAACAGATCGAGGACATCGACGTCAAGATCGAAAAAGAGCTCCAGAAGGTCCGGGAGCGGCTCGCCGAGCTCCAGGAAACCAAAAAATCGCTGAAAATGATTTACTCGGGTATGGCAAAAATTCTCGGCGTCGAGGTCGAACAGGAAGACGACATGCTGACGTCGTCCCCCATGTCCACAGCCAAAATGTAATTTCCGCCCGCAGCGACAGCCCATACTCCTTCCCTTCCGTCTTCGTTTCCATCGAAGGGACTTGACTTCCCTCGCCCGCTTTATCGTATTAGAATAAGAACAAGGGTGGTATCATGAAAAAACACGTATTTTCGTTTCTCGCGGTTTTCGGTCTTTCCGCCGCCCTGGCCTCGGCCTCCACTCCTGCGCCGCCGTCGAAATTCGGCTTCAAGCTGACGGGTGGCCTCAGCTATCAGGGCCAGTCCGACGCCAACGCCAA
>JBGOYP010000281.1:0-3864 GCA_041479785.1 Candidatus Aminicenantia bacterium
AAGAGTATCATTCGGGGACGCAAACGGGGTTGTCGCGCCATCGTCGCTTTTGGCCCGGCTCATAGGCAGATTATACGCCATTTCGAGCCTGTTTGCCAAGATGATGCCTAAAGCGTTCACCGCCTCTCTCCTCACCCCTATAGATGTAAAAATCGGCCCCAGGGTTGCCTTTTCGAGAAAAATAATCCGAAATTCATCGCGGACTCCCGCGGAACATTCCGAATTTGCCGATATGAGGAATTCCTGGTACACGATACCAATTCCAGAGAATTGGTTCATGTCCCGGAATTCCGGATCACAATTTCTCTGGAAGAAATAGCCGAAATCCCGTATAAATAAATATAGACGGTTACGGAGCTGCTATGAAAAATATCGCGCGATCCTCGGGCTTCATCCTGGCCCTGGCCTTGCTCCAATTCATCCCGGCCGGATGCCGGACGGCCGACAAAAACGGGTCGTTTGTCGAGGTCTCCGGGATCATCGAGGCCGTCAAAACCGAGATTCGAGCCCAATCCCAGGGAGAGATCACGGAGGTCCTGGCGCGCGAAGGACAAAAGGTCCAAAAAGGCGATCTTTTATGCCGGATCGACACCTCAAAGCTGCTCATTCAGATGGACCAGGTGAAGGCCGGGATCGAAGCGTCTCAAGCCCGGCTGGCGTTGGCAAAGAAAGGCACCAAGAAAGAACTTATCGCGATGGCCAAAAACCAGATGGACATCGCGGCCAAGCAATTGGAACAGGCTGAAAAGGACCAAAAGAGGCTGGCCCGGCTCCTCGGCGAGAACGCCGTCTCTCAGTTCCAGAAGGAGCAGGCCGACCTCGCCCTCAAAGCCGCCCAGGACCAGTCCGCCAGCGCCCGGGAAAATTACCAGATGGCCCTTCGCGGCCTGGAAAAAGAAGAGATCCAGATGATCGAAGCCGAGGCCAAGAACCTCGAGGCGCAGCGCCGTTTGCTTGAAGAACATATCCGGGACGCCGACGTCAGGTCCCCCGTTTCCGGCGTCGTCGAAGTGAAACACGTCGAGCTCGGAGAGCTGGCCGCGCCGGGGATGGCGTTGTTCGGGCTCATCGACCTCGGCCAGACATATGTGAAAGCCTATGTTCCGGAACGCTATCTCGGCCTCGCGAAACTGGGAAGCGCGGTCGCCGTGAGTTGCGATTCGTTTCCGGGCAAAACCTTCGCGGGAAAGGTGGATTTCATCGCCGACGAGGCCGAATTCGCGCCTAAAAACGTCCAGACCAAGGAAGAGCGCCTCAAGCTCGTCTATAGAATCAAATCCTATCTTCCCAATCCCGACGGCGAGCTCAAGCCGGGGATGCCGGTGGACGTCCGGATCACGCTCAAATAGATGCTCGCCGTCAAAGCCGAAGCCGTCAGCAAGAATTTTGGCTCGGCTCCCGCGATCCTGGACGCCGATCTCGCGATCGAACAGGGGACTCTGGCCGGCTTGATCGGGCCGGACGGGGCCGGCAAATCCACGCTCCTCCGGCTCCTCATCGGCCTGCTTCGTCCCGACCGGGGCCGGATTGAAGTCGCGGGTTTCGACGTCGCGAAGCATCCGCGCGAGATTAAAAGCCGCATCGGTTACATGCCTCAACATTTCAGCCTCTACGGAGACCTGACCGTCGCCGAGAATATGAAATTTTTTGCCGATTTTTACGGCGTCAAAGGGCCGCGATTCGCCGAGCGGAAGGCCGAGCTCCTTCGCTTCAGCGCCCTCGGGCCTTTCGAAGACCGTCTCGGCCGCAATCTCTCGGGCGGCATGCAGAAAAAGCTGGCCCTGGCCTGCAACCTGTTTCATACCCCCGCCCTCCTGCTGCTCGACGAGCCGACGACGGGCGTCGACCCCGTCTCGCGCCGGGAGCTCTGGAACCTGCTCCAAGAGCTCCACGAGAAGTCCGTGACCATTCTGATGACCACGCCCTATATGGATGAAGCCGCCCGCTGCGAGCGCGTCGGCTTCATCGACGCCGGCCGCATCCTGGCCTACGATTCGCCCGCCAGTCTCATCACGAAAGTGACGGACGAGATCGCCGAGCTCGTCGCGCCTCAGCCGGAGGCGATCGACGCCTTGAGAGGCCGGCCGGGGGTGAAAAGCGTCCACCCCTTCGGCAACGCGATCCACATCCTTTACGACGGTGCCGCGACCGGGCCGGAATCGATCCGACGGACGCTCTCCGCGGCCGGCGTCCCCGTCGAAAGCCTGAAGGCCATCCCGCCGTCCTTCGAGGACGTCTTTCTCGCTCTGACCCGGAGGCCGGCCTCATGACCGCGCCCGGCATCGAGGTCCACGACCTGACGAAGAAATTCGGCGCGTTCACGGCCGTGGACCGCGTCTCATTCGACGTCCGCCGGGGCGAGATCTTCGGCTTCCTCGGCCCGAACGGCGCCGGAAAATCCACGACGATCCGGATGCTGTGCGGCATCCTCAGGCCGACGTCGGGCCACGGGTCCGTCGGGGGGTTCGACATCGCGCGCGCGCCCGACAAGGTCAAGGCCATCATCGGCTACATGTCGCAGCGCTTCACGCTTTACAACGACCTGCGGGTCGGCGAGAACATCGATTTTTACGGCGGGATCCACCGCCTCCGGCCGTCGATGATAAAGGAGCGCAAAGCCTGGGTGTTGAACATGGCCGGCCTCTTAGGGCGGGAGAACGCCCTGACAAAATCGCTCAGCGGCGGCTGGAAACAGCGGCTGGCCTTGGGCTGCGCGATCCTCCACAACCCGGAAATCCTCTTCCTCGACGAACCGACGGCCAGCGTCGACCCGGCCTCGCGCCGCGATTTCTGGGACCTGATTTACGAACTGAGCCGGCAGGGAACGACGACGCTGGTCACGTCGCACTACATGGACGAGGTCGAGCGCTGCCACCGCCTCGCCATCATCTTCGCCGGCCGGATCATCGCCCTCGGCTCGCCCCGCGACCTGAAGCTGCGGTTCGCCGGCCGCGATACGGCCACGCTCGAGGACGTTTTTATCTCGGCCATCAAAGAGGCGCAAACCCCATGAGCGGGCGGATTCGTCCTCTCGTCCGCAAGGAATTCACGCATATCCGGCGCGACCCGCGGAGCCTGTTCCTGGCCATAGGAATGCCGGTGATCCTTCTCGTCCTTTTCGGCTACGCAATAACGATGGACATCCGGAACGTGGCCGTCGGCATCATCGACCTCGACCGGTCCACGTTGAGCCGCGACCTGACCGCCCGGGTCCGCGGGAGCGATTATTTCGACCTGGTCTATATCTCCGACGATTATAGCCAGGCGGAGCGGAGCCTGGACGAAGGCCGGGTCAAAGTCGTCCTCGTCATTCCCGACGGCCTAGCCCGCGACGCGGAAAAAAACGTCGTCCTCCCGCCTATTCAACTTCTCGTCGACGGGAGCAACAACAACGTCGCCCTGATCGCGCTCGGCCATATCTCGCGGCTCATCCAAGATTACGCTCTGGACGTCATCTCCGACCGGATGAATCGAGGAGCCGCCCTCCAAGGAACGCGGCTGCCTTCCGTCGACCCGGAAATACGGATCTGGTATAACCCCGAGCTCCGGAGTACGAATTTCATCGTTCCCGGGCTCATCGCCGTCATCATGATGATTGTGACGACCCTTCTGACCGCGCTCACGATCTCCCGGGAGTGGGAAAACGGGACCATGGAACAACTGATCGCCGGACCGGTCCGGCCGTACGAAATCGTCGTCGGCAAGCTCGTCCCCTACTTCGTGCTGGGGATCGCCCAGGTCGTCCTGGTCGTCGCCGCCGGGACTCTTCTATTCAAGGTCCCGTTCACGGGCAGCTGGTTGTGCCTGTTCACGGCCTCGGCCGTCTTTCTGTTCAGCGGCCTGTGCATCGGCCTGCTGCTTTCG